>NZ_JANQDF010000031.1:0-60435 GCF_029891675.1 Anabaenopsis tanganyikae CS-531 | reverse complement strand
CTTACCGTATAAGGGAAATAATGTTGGTTATTGAAGAAAATGCCTGAATATTCCTTCTTAATCTCTGTTCCCTGTTCCCTGTTCCCTGTTCCCTCGAACCAGTTGTTAAATTAGCATAACAAGTACGGTAGAGCCAGAATTTTGAGTACTTACACTCCCCAGGGATATAAATTTGTGACCATATCCGAGTTATTGAAGAGAGGAACTATGGTTAAATCAGTAAATATCTGCCTACAGAATTAACCCTTTTACGACTTGGATAAATCATAAAATACCCATCATGAGATATTGGCATCTGTGTATTATAACTCTATTTACTCTGTTCTTCCGCTTACCATTTTTCTTCCGTTCTACATTCAATTGGGATGAAAGTACATTTATTTTAATGGGTCAGTCCATTTTAAATGGTAACTTACCATATGTAGAAATATGGGATTTAAAGCCACCACTTGCATTCTTTAGCTATGCTTTACCTATTTTAGCTTTTGGTAAATCTATAATATCTATTCGCCTATTTGGGACAATATGCGTAATCATATCAGCCATTCTGACTTACTATATTTGTCGCTGTGTGTGGGGACGAAAATTGAGTTTATTAGCTGCTATTATCTTTGTTATTTTAACTGGTCCGTTGATGGATGGTAAATCTACGATGACCGAGCATATAGCTATTGTACCTTTACTCGGTTCATTAGCCCTGCTCTTGAAAGAGCTTAAATTAAGTAATCTAAAATTTTTCATTGTTGGTTTGCTGATGGGAACCGCTTGTATGATTCGCCTAAATTTAGCTTATGTAGCATTAATTTTAGGTTTATATATTGCAGCTAGAAGCATTAATAATTTTAATTTACATTATAAATGTTTATTATCCATATTTGCCTATGGAATTGGTTGTTTAATTCCATTCATAGTTTTGTTTTTACCATACATAGCGACCAACAATTTTGCCCTATTTAAGGCTGCGGTAATTGATGCTTCCTTAGCTTACTCACATTCTCAAATACCATTCTGGCAAATTATATTTAAGCAAATTTATGATATTTGGGGGATTATATTTTTAATAGGTTGTTATCAGATTATTTTAATTATTAAACAACAGAAAAAATATTCACAGCAACGAAATAAATTTATATACTTATTGATATACTTTTTTGGTACTGAATGGTCGATTTTAAATAGTGGTGCGGCACATAGTCATTATATGATTCAACTGGCTCCTTTTTTTGCTCTGGTATTAGCATCTTGGTTGATGAAAATCTTGGATTTAAACTTAAAAGCAGGTTATTTCATACTCATAGTCACCTTGATGCTCACGGTTACACCCAGTTTGAATGAATACAAAACTATAGGGGTGCGTCTGGTGACACAACAATCAATCTTATACGGTAAAGAATATGATTTAGCTAAATATTTAGCTGAACAGGGAGGAAGTGATATTACAGCATATATGATGGATCATCATCTGGTTTATTGGCTCCTGAACCTGAAACCGCCTACAAAAATAGTCACCCATCCATCAAATATATCCAAAGAATATTTACTACGTGTTCTCCAAGGTCCAACTGCTAATACTAATCAAGCATTACTGGAAGTGTTGGCACAAAAACCTGAGTTTATTGTCAAAAAGGAAAATGTTTGGTATTTACAAAGTCATCCAGAAGCGATCGCCTTACTGGAAAAAACACTCAAAACAGATTATACCCTCTTAAGGAACATGGAAACCACACAAATTTATCGTAAAATATCCGAGGTCAAACAATAGATAAATTCAGTAGATATTAGTACATCATTTTTTTAATTTCAGCCAGCCAAAATTCTACAAGTATATGTATTTCAATAAAAATTGGCGCTCTACCGTTTCCGCTCCCTGGTTTCATCCTTTACTGTTGCTGATATGGTTCATAATAGGTGTGGCTTTACGGTTCACCAACTTAACAGCTAAACCACCTTGGATTGATGAAATTGCTACTTTGGTGTTTAGCTTGGGAAATAGTTTTTTACCAATACCCTTAGATCAAGCGATCGCCTCTGATATATTATTACAGCCATTACAAATAAATCCCGCCGCTGGTGTGGGGGATGTAATTCATCATCTCCTCACAGAAGATAGCCATCCACCTATATATTTTGTAATGGTTCATCTGTGGATGAAACTATTTCCCCATCAAGAAGGTATAGTATCATTGTTTGCTGCGCGCTCATTTCCCGCTTTACTGGGTGCAGTTTCTATTCCCTGTGCTTATGTTTTGGGTAAGTTAGCTTTTCGTTCTGCATTAGTGGGACAATTATCGGCGGCCATGATCGCAGTTTCACCATACGGTATTTATTTAGCACAGGAAGCACGTCATTATAGTTTGGCTATCCTCTGGGTGATGGGTTCCTTAGCTTGCTTAGTGATTGCTATCAATCACTTGCAAAACCAAACCTTATTACCCATGTGGTTAATTGTTGCTTGGGTAAGTATTAACGCCTTGGGTATTGCTACTCATTACTTTTTTGTTCTCACTCTGAGCGCCATTGCTTTAGTGTTGATTTTTGTAGCGGGGAAACAACAAACACAGGCAAAAAATTGGGTGTTATTCTCTCCCAGTTGGCGGCGACTATATTTGATTGCAGCTGGTACTGCTGTAGCTGGGTTAGTTTGGTTACCTACCTGGTTGCAAAATCGTCATATTGGTGCTTTAACAGAGTGGATTCAAGGTGAACGGGTGGGACTAAGTTGGATTAGCCCTATTTTCCAAGCTTTAGCCACCTGGATTACCATGATTTCCCTCCTCCCGGTGGAAGCACCACAGTTAACGGTGATCATTCTCTCCGGGTTGGTAATGTTAATTTTCTTTATTTGGGCAATACCTATTTTAATTGCTGGTCTTAAAGTACAACTACAAAACCCTGAAACTAGTTTCATCACTCAGGTGTTTGCTGGGGTGATATTAGGAGCGATCGCTTTATTTTTCTGCTTTACTTACTTCCTGGGTATAGATATCACACGGGGCGCTCGTTATAGTTTTGTTTACTTTCCCGCTGTGATGATCCTCCTGGGTGCGACTCTAGCAAGTTGTTATCAAAATCCCAACATTGGTCAATGGGGTATCACCGGTAAACAAGCTGTCATCCTGATTTGGGTGATGGGATTACTTAGCGCCATTACAGTTACCTTTAATCTGGGTTATCGCAAATATTACCGCCCTGATTTATTGGTTCCCGTGATTGAAGAAAATTCTTCACAACCAGTGTTGATAGCCACAACCCATAAAACTTTAGTACAAACCGGAGAGATGATCAGTATAGCCAGGGAATTAAAATTCTCAGGTTCACAGACTAATACCCAATTTATCCTAGCCCATCAAGACCAGGACCCTAATACCTCTACTATAGCCTTAGGCACAACTGTTAAACAATTACCCCGCCCCTTTGATTTATGGTTAGTTAATTTTCATGCTCCTATAGGGGAGACAGTACAACAACAATGTTCACTTGATTTTCAGAACTTACCGGGAGTGACCGGATATGAATATCAGGTCTATCACTGTGATAAATTACCGATCGCCCGTAAATTTTGACAACGAATTAACTCATTAAAATCTAAACTACCATTTTTTTGCATACCAGCGATCGCCTCAATGGCAGATAATAAATGCTCCGCTGCTTGAGTTTCTGAGTAACCCCGACGTTGAGCGATCGCTATAGCTGCTAAATCGGCGTTTAAGTCTAATTCCGAAGATTTGTTACCCCGCCAAATCCGCAGCAGCGCCATGGCGCTTAATCCCGTAGCAACTCCCACACCCAGAACATCCCCCTGTGCTGACTCCATCACTCCCGCTACCAAACCAGCGATCGCCACACCTTGATAAATCTGGGGTTGAAACCACTTCACCTGTGTTAACCAGCTTACCTTCTGCAATATTAATAAATCCCGTTGGGGTTCCGGTAAAGAAGACCAGAAATTAAAATTGATAGATATGACTCGCTCCCGTTTCCAAGGTAGAGGAAAAGTAGCATCAATTACCTTGGGCTGCTTGGGCTTGCTGACAATTTTTACTGTCATCCGACTAGAAGCAGGTATGACATTTAGTAACCGGCGAATCTCAGCCTTTGACTCCATAACAATAATTGTTGATGACATAATTACAGTTGTTCACAGTCTCTGCTCTGGTTACCAAAATACTCTATTAGGTGACTGAGGTGATATTACTGTATTCTATGATTATGACTGTTGTACTTACAGAATACTTAACCAGCTTAACCTTCTGAATTACCAACTACCAATTAAATGGATGCTTTTGCTCCCATCGCCCCTGAATGGACAAATCAAGCGGTTCATGCTCACGAGTTCTGCTGTCCTAGTTGTCACGCTAGTAGCCTCGAAGCGGTAAAAGTTTGGATTAATAGGCGATCGCCTGTCATCACACCAGACAATCGTCGCAAATGGCAAGAATTTTACCATTGTCAGTGTAGTTCTGTGTGGTGGGGTTGGAGTAGCGATCGACCTCCTGCGGATATACAGCACTATTCAAGTAAATAAAGTACACATCTTAATATCATAAATCTTGTGGGGTGGGCATCGGTGCCCTCCCTTGTCTACCTCACCCAGATAAAATGCGCCCTATAAGCGAAAACCAAAAAACCCGCACCAAGGCGGGCTTTTTAATTAACTGTTCACGACAGCTTTAGAATCTGAAGGTGGTACGCAGTGTACCTACATAGATAGTTTCGTTATTATCGTTGTTTTCAGGGTTGAGAATAACCAATACGCCGGGAGTGACGGTAATGTTGTCGCTGAAGCGCATTTTGTAGAGACCTTCTAAATGATAGGAGGTGTCGGACTCCTCTAGAGAAGTACCTGTTGCTGAAGAACCACCTGTAATCTTGGGGGGTTGACCAAAGATCAGACCCAATACGTTACCTTCTCTACCAAAGTCTTTAACAGCTAAACTGCTAGTCCAGTAGAACATATCCGCGTCAGCATTGCTAACTTCAGATTTAGCATTGCTGAAACCAGCCCAACCGCCTAGGGTCAGTGACGAGCTAGGTTTTAAACTAGCTTGGAAACCATAGTGGTCAGCAGAAGTTGCAACATCACCAAATGGGTTGTTAGCTATCCTACTTCCTGTACTACCAAAAAGGTTTACACCAGACTCACTATTTTGATAAGCACGTGCGTAGCTAAAACCAACATTTAAAGCATTGCTGGGTCTGAAAGCCACTTGACCGAAGATTGTACTACCACCATCGAAAATACCATTTTTCTCGTTAGGGTTGTTAGCATTGGATGCTACATAAGCGGCGCTTAAAGTTAAAGGACCACTGGGATTCAAGTTGACAGTTAAAGCACTACCACCACCTGTGCGGTAAATGGGGCTGAAACGACCGTAACGAGAAATAGCACCGCCACCAGAACTAGCAAAGTCAGGATGGAAGTTAGGGACGTTATCATCTAAGTCAGCACCCACCGCATCGATTTTGACTCGTACGGAGTCACTCAGGTTGAAGGTGTAGTTAACTTTATCGATGTTAAGATCATCACTAGCCTCAAAACCAAGACGGGTCATGTTAGTCCCTGTGGTGGGTCTTACAAAGTTCCCGTAATTCAACCGAGTTTGCAACCTATCCTTACCAGTAAAGCTAGTATTGAGAGTTAAGCGTACTCTGTTAGCAAAAGCGGTATTGCTTTGTAGATCGGGATTGTTATCAGGGTTTGTGTCCCTATCCGCTTGCTTCTCACCAAAAGCCTGATACAAGCCAAAAATAGCTTCCCCAGATAACTTGGTGGTGGTAGAAAACTGATTAGCTTCTAACTCAGCAGTGCGAGCTTCCAGAGCATCTACACGACCGCGCAGGGTTGCCAATTCAGCAGAAAATTCTTCTTGTAACCGCTGTAATGAAGCTAAATCTTGTCTTGTAATGACATCAGCGGTTGCAGTGGCGATTAGTTCGTTAACTCTGTCTAAACAAGCGTTTAAAGCCGCTGCAAATTCAAAACGAGTTAAGGTGCGGTTACCGCGGAAAGTATTGTCGGGAAAACCGGAGATACAACCGTAGCGCTCTACTAAAGATTGTAATGCGCGGTATGCCCAGTCTGTGGGGCGGACATCAGAAAATTGAGAAACAGATGTTACCTGACCGATGCTGTTAGCCTCTTGGGACAATTGAGCAACGGTTGTTTTTTGATTTAGTTCACCAGCCAGGGCTGTATTAGCAAAGAATAGAGCCGCAATTGCTGGGCTAACTTTGAGGGCGTTCCAAAGTAGTTTTGTCATGTTCTTAAGTTTCACTCACACCAAATAAGTTGAGATAACAGCAAAGCTTTAGGCTTTTTCTGCTGATCTTTTCATAGCTTCAGTTTTGAATATACCAAAATTTTTATAATTAACACAAGCCCATGATCATTTTTTTTGATACTCTATTTTTTATCTGATTATTTTGTGATAGAAGAATAATTCGCCGCTTGTAGCGTAGGAGTAGTTCTTGTTCCTCAAATTCCTGTAGAGTCCGGGTTATAGTCACACGAGTAGTATTTAAGACTTCTGATATTTCCTGGTGGGTAATATTTAGGTCAATTAATCTCCCCTGTTCTACATCGCGCCCAAATTTTTGACTTAACCACAGTAGGAACCTTCCCAAACGTAAGGACATCGGTTTGAGATGTACAATACTTAATATTTCCTCTGAATCTTGAATGTGTGATAGGAAAGCACCAGTATACTGGTGCCAAAGCTCCGGGGGTACAATACTAACTTCTACGCTTGTCAAACATTCAATTTGGTAGGGTTGGATTTTAGTTAAAGAATGTCCCACCAGATCACCAGTTCCCCAATAACCCAGAGCAATAAATATGCCATCTTCGTTCCAGGTTAAGGTACGAACTGCGCCGCGATCAATACGCCACAGAACATCCTTGTCAGGGGGAATTAATTCGCGGCGAGTAAATAATCTTTGTGGTAATTTTCCACCGGGGATAGAGTCATGAGATACATCAGATAACTTTGGGGTCAGACTGGTGGGATACATGATGTAAGTACTTAATATTGGGGCAACTAGAGTTAGCCTAATTAAGTAAGTTTAAGAAAAGGTAATATTTTGGTAAATTGTATGTTACTTAACAAAAGTTAAGGGTATTGTGGGTATCGTGGTTTCGACTTCGCTCAACCACCCAAATCAATATGTTTCCGTAAGCGCAGTGGAAGGGAACAATCACCCCCTAACAACTTTGTCCCGTAACAATGTATGCTACCCGGCGACCAATGTTAGTAGCATGGTCTGCCATCCGTTCTAAACAACGAATTGCCAGCGCCAGGAGTACAATCGGCTCCACTACCCCCGGTACATCTCTTTGCTGGGCTAAAGTTTGATAAACTCGATCATAAGCATGATCTACAGTATCATCTAAGCGCTTTAAATCTCGTCCCCCAACTTCATCCAAATCAGCTAAGGCTTTTAAGCTACTTGCTAGCATGGCTTGTGCGTGGTGAGACATCTCCTCAATCTCTGGCAAAGAGCTATGTGGTGGGTAAGGAAAAATTTTTACGGCAATGTTAGCTAAATCCTCGGCATAATCCCCAATACGTTCTAAGTCTCGCACTAACTGCATAAAGGCACTTAAACAGCGTAAGTTTTGATCTGTAGGTGCTTGGAGTGTGATAATTGTCGTACAATCTGATTCTATTTGTCTATAAAAGCGATCAATTTTTTTATCTAATCGGGGGAGTTCCCGAGATGCTGTTAAATCTCGGG
This sequence comes from Anabaenopsis tanganyikae CS-531, assembly GCF_029891675.1. Lineage (NCBI taxonomy): Bacteria > Bacillati > Cyanobacteriota > Cyanophyceae > Nostocales > Nodulariaceae > Anabaenopsis > Anabaenopsis tanganyikae. The sequence continues at coordinate 52,701 of NZ_JANQDF010000031.1, read as the reverse complement.
AAAATAGGGCTTGGTGGCTGAGGCGGAAGGATTGTTCTACCAAAGCTCCCATGCGTAATATATCCCGTTCCAAGCGCCTGATGGCACGTGCTAATTGGGGATTTTGCGGTTGAGAGTTGCGATCATACAAGGCAGCTTGCACACTGATTAATCTCAAAAGTGAAGATATTCTTAACTATAGTCTTGGCTTGGGTAGTTTGCCATAACTTCAGGAAGTTGAAGTTTTAACCAAGCTCCACCGGTTTCTGGATGATTCATCGCTTTAATAGAACCGCCATGGGCGACAATAATTTGTCGCACAATAGCTAAACCTAAACCATTACCCACAATTGCACCCAGAGAATTATTTTCTGGTAGTGAGGAATGAGTCCGAGCTTTATCTCCCCGGTAAAATCGCTCAAATATATGTGGTAAATCTGCTTCGGAAAAACCCAGTCCGGAATCAATGAGATTTATTTCCAAAATAGGAACTAGGCGACTGTCAGTGTCTGGTATTGATAGGATTTGGGCTTGAATTTGAATAGTGCTACCAGGAAGACTATATTTAATGCTGTTGTCCAGCAAGTTGAGAAAAACCTGATAAATACGCCCAGGGTCGGCTTTGATCCACAGATTTTCTGGGCCGCAGTAGGATATAGACAGGTGTTGCTTTTGGGTTAATGGTTCTAAGCTTTCCCACACAGATATGATCAGCGATCGCAATTCCACAACTTCCAAATGCAATTGCATAGCGGGGTTGGCTTCCATTTGAGTCAGTTCTAACCAGCTTTGCACTAAGTTAATCAGCCGATCTACCTCTTGCATTAGCCGATCAACCCAACGATTCAAGGGAGGGTCTAAGCGGTTTTGTAAAGTTTCCACCACCAAACGAATGGAAGTCAAGGGGGTTCTGAGTTCGTGAGCTAGGTCAGAAAAAGAGCGATCGCGTTCCTGATTCATATCTAGTACAGGTTGGCGATTTTCCAGAAATACCCCCACCTGTCCATTGGGTAGTGGTAAACTGGAAGCGCGCAACGCCAGGGGTTTTATCCTCGATACCCCTGATACCCCATTACTTTTAGTACCGCTAGTACCGCGAAAAGCGCAATCAGAAGAGGGGTGAAATATCCACTCTTTTACCTGTAATGCTTGGCGATCGCGAGTTTTTTCCACTAAATGGTCAAGTTCATAAGACCGCACCAACTCTAGTAACAGCCGCACCTGTCCAGGTTGCCATGTTTGTAGATATAATATTTGTCGCGCTTGCTGATTGCACCACAGCAATTGATTTTCTTCATCTACCTGCAAATATCCTATGGGAGCAAAATCCAGCAAGTCTTGGTAGGTTTTTAGGGACTGCTGCAAATTTTGCTGCTGCTGCTTGATGGTGGTTATTTTGCGATGCAAAGGAGGTATTAGTCCCAGCACCACCTGAGAATGAGCAGAGCTTGAGGGTTCTATTAGTCCCCTTAAGTAGCGTTTTAGTTGAACCTGTTGCCAAATCCACAACCCAGTACCTACCGCTAAACCCAGAAAAAATCCCAATAAGAGCATGAGACTATAAGTTGTTAGTTACTTGATCATTAATAAAAACTAACAACTATCTCCACAGATATCAGAAAAATGCTCAAAACCCTAAATTAACAAGTACTTGCATCTTCGGTAGGAGTTTTCAACCAAAACGGTAGCCAAAGCCTCTGACAGTCACAATGTATTCTGGATGACTAGGGTCATCTTCTAGTTTTTCCCGCAACCAGCGGATATGAACATCCACAGTTTTACTGTCACCCACAAATTCAGGACCCCAAATCTGATCTAGCAATTGCTCACGAGACCAGACACGGCGAGGATAATTCATAAACAGTTCCAGCAAGCGAAACTCTTTAGGAGATAAATTCACCTCTTGACCACGGACAAGCACACGACATTCTTGGGGATTTAAACTCACAGTCTTGTGTGTTAATACTTGTATTTGTGGCGAGGTAATTAAGCGTTGGCGACGGAGTAAAGCCCGACAGCGAGCCACTAATTCCCTCATACTAAAGGGTTTAGTCAGGTAATCATCCGCTCCTACTTCTAAGCCCAAAACCCGGTCAGTTTCGCTACCTTTAGCACTGAGAATCAAGATTGGTACTGGGTTTCCTTGATGACGCAGCAACCGACATATATCTAGACCATTAACATAAGGAAGCATGACATCAAGAATTATTAAGTCAAAAGCGGGTTCCCCTGACTTGGCTTCACAACTTTGGAAATACTCTACAGCTGATTGCCCATCCGCAGCACTTATGACGCTAAAACCTTCTTCTTCCAAGGCTAAAGCTAGCATCTCTTGGATTAACTCCTCATCTTCTACTACTAAAATACGGCTGGTTGAGCCAATTTTGCCTCTGGTAGAAGACTGGATGGATTCACTGGTATACATTGATAGCAGGAAAATCTATTTTTTTGTATGAATTAACATTTTGCAATTAACCACCGTGGTTTGATTTCTCTACAGCAGTAATTTTTTTTGCAAAAAGTAATACAAATCACAATACATCATCAATAACTGTAATTGCAAGCTACCATCAGTATTTTTAGCAATTGACTTGATGAAATTATTTTCTTAATTATGATGATTTATTGACAATCCACCAAACAAAACAATAAACCTTGAAAATATAATCATGCCTCTCTCACTGCCTCTAAGGTAGATACTTTTGTACTACAATCCAACCGGTCAAGGACACCCAAATAAAACCACCAAAGAGAATAATATTCACACCAATATGTAAAGGTCTAGCCCAAGAACGCCTAGTGTTAATTTGTGTGGCGCTCCAAGCAGACAGCAAAACTAATATTACTACTATTAACCCAGCCATCAAGTGTGATGAGTGTCCCAATGAGCCAAAGTGTCCTATAGTGCCAATAATGCCAATGGCTAGCAGTAGTAACACTAGACTAACCATAGTGATACCAATTGTATAATGCAGCGATCGCACTTCTCTACGTCCCCCCAGGAACCAGCGGAACCTGGGGAAATGCGCCAAAGTTCTTTCCCGAAACATCCAAATACCCGTAACTGCTAGGAGCAGATACCCTACCAGCGATAACCCCATCGACCAAGCGGCTATTTTCCACAACCAAATAAAAGAAGGTAAATTCATGACATTGATTGTAAATGGAAATGGAGCCAGATGGGGACCCGGAGAGTCAATCAAAAAGGTTGCTGAATTTGGCAACCCCGAAATTGGATAAAATTGTTTTTTTAATCCAGACTCAGCCAGCAATTGTTAAAGGTTTTGTTGTATTTTCAAGTTGGTTATTAATTGACTGCACCGTTGGTTGTGTCTTCATGGTGTCCATATCTATTGAGTCTGTATGAAACTCATTACTAGTAGGCTCACTCATAGCCAAGCGATCGCACGCAATTGTATCAGATAAAATTGCACTGGCCATCATTCCCGTATGAATTTCCATTTGAGCTTCTAATGGAGCTTCAAACACAAGGCGCTGTCCTGGAAAAACAACTCTTTCAAAGTACCAATTAGAAATATTGCAGATGCGAGCCACCTGGATTTTGTTTGTAGCATTAACGTAGCAACAAAGGATATGCTCAGATTGCTCAGGTGGTAGAGGATCTAATATTTGAGGCATAACTGCGGAGGAGCTTTACGCTACAATTTTACATTACACTATTTAAACTAACATTGCCTGATCCCAAGATGCTGTAACTCCGACTACCAACCGAAATTTTCTACGCTATTTCTATCTAAATATATGTTCAAGTTATGAAACCTTAATCAACTATCATAACTTTAGTAAAAAAAATATACTCCCCCAGAGTGATTTTAAATTTTACTGGACTCGGATCACTGATTCTGACTCCCACAGGGCGGTTTGCTCCCTGAATAGCCAAACTCAATGTTATGGTAAAGATATATAACAATCTTGCTCATCAAATATATTCATGTATTTATGTCCTTTGACTCCGAGCAAATCCAACTATTCCCACAATTGTCCGCACTGTTCATCGCAGTAGCAATTGTCAACTACAAAGCCAACTAAAATAAACAAACAGTTTTCAACTGCATATCTGTCTATCGTTTTCATAAACAACTGCAAGGTGAAAGCCCAAAAACCCATGATGGAAAATCGCATCCTCTACGTTCGCCTTCCCTGTAACCCCATATTTCCCATTGGGGTAGTATATCTTTCAGATCACATTCACAAACTATTCCCCAACATTGAACAACGGATCTTTGATTTGGGAACAGTACCACCTTTAGATTACGCATCCAGCCTAGATACCTGTATCGATGAATTTAAACCCACACTCCTAGTATTTTCTTGGCGTGATATTCAAATTTATGCTCCAGTGGGTGGACGTGGGGGTAACCCACTACAAAACGCCTTTGAGTTTTATTATGCTCAGAATCCCCTGATCAAATTACGTGGAGCTTTAGGCGGTTTGCGAATCTTTATCGCTTACTATGTGGAGTTGTGGCGCAACCAAGGATTAATCAAACGTGGTTTAACACGCGCCCAAAAATATCACCCTGATGCTCGTGCCATTGTCGGCGGTGGTGCAGTCAGTGTATTTTACGAACAATTGGGTAAAACCTTACCGCCAGGGACAATTATTTCCGTAGGTGAAGGTGAAACACTCATCGCAAAACTTTTAAGTGGTAGAGAAATTCAAGATGAACGTTGCTATGTAGTGGGAGAAACTCAACCACGACCACGCCTAATTCATGAACAACCCACCCCCTTAGAAAAAACCGCCTGTAACTACGACTATATAGAAAGTATCTGGCCAGAATTTAACTATTACCTGCAAGAACAAGACTTTTATATTGGCGTACAAACCAAGCGCGGTTGTCCCCACAATTGTTGTTACTGCGTTTACACCGTCGTAGAAGGTAAACAAGTCCGCATCAACCCAGCAGCAGAAGTAGTTACCGAGATTCGCCAATTATATAATCGCGGTATTCGCAACTTCTGGTTTACTGATGCTCAATTTATCCCGGCACGTAAATTTATTGATGATGCTGTAGAACTATTACAGAAAATTGTCGATTCTGGTATGACAGATATCCACTGGGCAGCATACATCAGAGCCGACAACTTAACACCCCAGTTGTGTGACTTAATGGTCAAAACCGGGATGAACTACTTTGAAATTGGGATTACCAGTGGTTCTCAGGAACTAGTTCGCAAAATGCGTATGGGTTACAATTTACGCACCGTCTTACAAAACTGTCGCGACTTAAAAGCAGCTGGCTTTAACGAATTAGTTTCCGTCAACTATTCCTTTAACGTCATTGACGAACGTCCCGAAACCATCCGCCAAACCATCGCCTACCACCGGGAACTAGAACGAATTTTTGGCGCTGATAAAGTTGAACCAGCTATCTTTTTTATTGGACTCCAACCCCATACCCATTTAGAAGAATATGCCTTAAAAGAAGGTATCCTTAAACCAGGATATAACCCCATGAGCTTGATGCCATGGACAGCTAAAAAACTCCTCTGGAATCCTGAACCCCTTGGTTCTTTCTTTGGGGAAGTCTGCTTACAAGCTTGGAAACAAAACCCTAATGACTTCGGGCGCGAAGTTATGAACATCCTAGAGGAAAAATTGGGTTGTGCCAATTTGGAAGAAGCACTTTCTGCACCTATAGACAAGAAAGAAAAACAGCCTCTAAGTGTATCATAGATATTTGACATCCTCTCGCCGCCGTAGTCACAATATCACAACGTCCCTAGGGGGGTTCTATAGAACCCTTCTAATATGGTAACTTGTATTTAGATGATTTCCTCAGCGGGCAGGATGTCTACCCTACAAGAGTTTTAAGATTTATTATATATTACCCATCAAGCTGCAATCTGCTGTAAATTCATAGTTTAATTCAGCAACGCCCAATTCAAAATTCAGATCAAAATTCAGAATTACTTACCAATTATGACAGCCTATGTTAGAAGGTTCAATACTACAAAAGCTGGAAAAAGCACACCGCAATACTACTAGACCCCTTGCACTTGGGGTCTACTACAAAAATACTTTAGTTTCTCTGTGCCATGCTTTAGAAGACCACATCTTAAGTGAAGATAGTTCACCTTTAGTTATTACAGCCTTTCAACAAGGTAAATGGTATCTCCAAGAAGCCGAAAGATACGCAGATATGGCTCAGTGTAGCCGGCAAATTGTGATTATGGCGACACCGGATACAGGCTTTGTAGAACATCCCACTAGCCAACTTAGTAATGTCGATCTAGTGCCATTAAATCCACTTGACCCAGTAGCCCAGGAGTGGCACTTAATTATCCTGTCCGCAGAATACACAGCCATGGTACTTTGTCAAGAGCTATCAGAGTCTGATTATGGGGCAGATGGTAGACCATGTTCTGATAGAGAGCGCAAATTCTATGGATTATGGACATTTGAACCAGAGTTAGTGCAAGAAACAGCCAACTTGGCGATCGCCCACATTCAAGAATACAATCCAGAACTAGCAGAAAAACTAATCAACCATCAAAAAAATATACATTGTAGTCCAGTTACGCCAAAACATTTAAGTGCAGTTGTCTCCCGCGTAGTAGATTATCTCGAGACAGGACAGAACCCACAACCACTGAGCACTGCTCCCAGTCAACAGGCCTTAGACCGTAACCTAGTTTCCAATGAAATCCAGGCATTTTTACGGATGGCGCAATTAATCGACATGGCAGATGTCCAAAATCCCATGGCCTGCGCCGAAGTGGTAGCACTTGCCGAGATCATGGGGCAGCTTTTAGAACTACCCGCATGGCAGATTAAACGATTGCGACTAGCAGGTTTTTTACACCGTATAGACCCACTACAAAAAGCGGAAAGCCTTCTCACTCCCGGTACATCTACCCGCTACCAAGAACAAGCGCCCCATTGTCCCTTAACTTGTCCCCTAGTACCAGGAGCCCAGGTATTGCGAACCATGCCCAGACTCCAGGCCATTGCCCAAATTATCACCCACCAAAGCGAATGGTGGAACGGTACAGGGGAACCAGCAAATTTAGCCGGAGATGAAATTCCCTTAGAATCGAGAATTTTAGCCCTAGTCTCCGATTTCCAGTGCCGCGTCAACAACATCAAATCATCCCCAAACACTCCCCAAGAAATATTTACCCAAGCCTTAGAGGCATGCAGACAACAACAATCAACCCGCTTTGACCCTAAACTTGTAGATGCTCTAGCTTTATTAGTTATGGGTTTACAGCAGGGTCTAGACTTACCCGTGATATCACTCAAAGTCAGCACCGGCCTATGGCTCCTTGACTCCCAATGGGATAAGTATCAACAAACCAGTACAGTACAACCTCACTGATCAAACCTCTGAGCTTCCTAATTACCAGTCATCCCCATGAATATTGAAGCCATTAAATCAGGAAAACTCAAACAAGTTCCAGGAGCTAACTTAGAAGATGAGGAACTCTCCCAACTTGACCTGAGCCGGATCAATCTCGCAGGCGCTAACTTAGTCGGTACTAATTTCATCGGTTCTAAACTTGAAGGCGGTCATTTCCAGGGAGCCAACTTGATGGGCGCAAACCTGCAAAAAACTGACCTGCGGGCGAACCTCATGGGAGCGAACTTAATGCAAGCCGACTTAACCAGTGCTGACTTGCGTGGTAGTAATTTACGCGGAGCCAACTTAATGGGGGCCACACTGGCTGATGTCTCCCTGGCTGGTGCTTTCTTGAGTGGTGCTAATTTAATGAATGTCAACCTACAGGGTGTTGACTTACGCAGTGCTGACTTACGGGGTACAAACCTCACCGGCGCTAATCTCAAAGGTGCTGACTTAAGTCGTGCTGATTTGCAAGGAAGTTTATTAAGTGGAGCTAACTTAGAAGAAGCTGACCTACGGGGCGCAAATTTAGCCGGGGCGAACCTCACCGGCGCCAATCTCCTCTGTGCAGAATTGGAAGGGGCAAATTTGACCGGGGTCAAGTTAGATCAGGCTTGCTTACTGGGGACAGTCATCGCCACAGGTTGTTAAAAAAGTATTAAGCTAGGACTCGCCAACGCATCCACACCGCCAGTATTCCCATGAACACCACCCCCATCACTCCTTGTAGAGGATTATTATTTACACCCGTCACCCAATCAGGAACTTGACCAGTATATTCAATTAAATTGCCCACATTAATTATGTAATAGCCCCAAACTAAACCACCATGTAAACCAATCCCTAAACCCAATCTTCCCCCACGCCAGCGTTTAGCCCATACCTGCGTTAACCCCAGCAATACCAAAGCTGGAAATTGGGGTAATGTTTGAATAATTGCCTCCCACGGTTTAATAAAGTGCAATGCAGCAAAGGTGACAGCATTGACCCAAAGTGCCACACCTAAGCTATAGTCCCGTTCTAGTTCATCCAGTAACCAACCTCGAAATAATAACTCTTCCGCAAACCCCACACCTAAAGAGACAATTAAACCCTCTAGAATTATTCTCGGCCAGAAAACCTGCGGTTGTTGCCATACCAGCCAACCTAAAAAACCTTGTAGCCCAAACACTACCAGAATGCCAACTATACCAGTAGCTAAACCATTCAGCAAATCCACTGCATTAGTCTGGGTGATTTCCCCGCCATATTGTCTGAATATGTGGGGTTGGTGATAGACATTTTTACCCCATAGCCGCAACAGCAAAATAAATTGAGCATATAACAGCACCATTGTCAATATACTTACTAAGTTAGGATCCCTAACTAAGAAGTAAATTGGGATGGCAAAGGGTAGCCATAGGAGTAATAAGGCTGCCACAAAATAACCCAGCCTGATGGTAACAGGACTGTGGGCTAAACGAATTAGGTTGATTTTCATGGAATTTTGAGGAATAAGTCCAATATATTGTCTTATTCGTCCGGTTCAATAGTGCTACTTAAACCACGACTTTTTAATGTTTCGCAATAAAATTCCGCGTGTTCCTGAGCGCAAGTAATGACTAAAGCCAAACCGTTAGTATGGGCTTCCATCATAATGCTTACTGCTTGGGGTTGGGTCAGGCTCGGTACTGTAGTTACTAGTGTCTGTACTACATACTCCATGGAGTTGTAGTCGTCATTATGGAGCAAAACCCGGTACCGAGGGGCAAGCTTGCGGGATGTGGAACGCTTCTCAATGGTTTCTACAGACACGGCTGTTTGCTTTTAATTTCGATGATTGACAACAAAGTAGATGTTAAGTCAGTCGATAGCATTGACTTAATACTTATTTACTTATGCTATAACATCCCGATACAAACCTCAAAGATTAACCTCCCACCCTTTTTTTGAAGCTGAACGCTTTCCACTCTGCCCAGAAATTTCTGATAATCTGAAATTAAGGTATGTTCAATATCTTGGTTTGAGATAGCCCATTCTCGCTTTTACAATCAAATAAGCCGCCACTTCGTCAACTTAACGAATATGAGCCTAGAGTTTCAACCAGGACAAATTGTATCTTTAGACCATAGTGAAAAGAATCTACTTGCAGAAGTTATCCAAGTCGTGGTTGCTCGTCAGCTGTGCTGGTTACGTCCCCTGCTGTTAGCTAACTGTGCACCAGAACCACCAATTATTACTGATCTGCGAGATGGTTCACATTTGCTTTGTCCTCTTAATTTGGTGCGACCAGCCCTAGATACGGAGGTCATTACCTTTTTGAGCCAGATTTTAGCTAAAGAACCCAAAAGCCAACTAGACTCAGGTGCTCAACAGCAATATTATCAATTTATTCAGCAGATATACCGAGGAATTGAGGACTAGGGGAAGGAATTTACCGTCCTCATGCCTATTCGCCGCCCGAAATTAAGCGTAACGAATACCAGCATCTCTCATGCGTTGAATGGCTTCATACATCCGTTCATCGGGAATGGTCAGGGCTATTCTGAAAAAGCCCTCGCCGATGACACCATAACCATTTCCTGGAGCTACCATAATGCCACATCTGTCAAGCAATAAAGATACAAATTCTTGGGAAGAATATCCTAGAGGTACAGGTACCCAGATATAAAGTGTAGCTTCAGGAGGTTCAATCGGCCAGCCTAAAGACTGTAATCCTTGTACAATAATGTCACGACGCTTTTGGTAACCTGACATTAAGGCCCAGAGTTCTGCATCACTAGTGCAGAAGGCAGCGATCGCGGCTCTTTGAATTGCCTTAAATACTCCAGAATCAACATTACTTTTTACCTGTCTCAGTCCTTGAATACCAGTGGCATTCCCAACCACAAAACCAATACGCCAGCCCATCATATTATAGGATTTAGACAGACTGTGAAATTCAATGGCGACATCTTTCGCACCCGGAACTTGCAGGACACTCGGCGGTTTATAGCCATCGTAAGCCATTTCTGAGTAAGCATGGTCATGACATAGCAAAATATTATACTGCCTGCAAAAATCAACCAATTCTCCCAAAAATTCCAGGCTGGCTATGGCTCCTGTGGGATTATTGGGATAATTAATCCACAATAATTTGGCCTTACGGGCAATTTCTTCAGGAATTATATTTAGGTCAGGTAAAAAATTGTTTTCTACCTTCAACGGCATACTATATGGTTCACCACCAGCAAAAATTGAGGCAGTCTTATACACAGGATAAGCAGGATCCGGTATCAGGGCATAGTCTCCCGCCTCTACAAAAGCTAAGAAGGTGTTATGTATTGCTTCTTTGGAACCAATCGAAGAGATAATTTCTGTATGTGGATTTAACCCTCTCACCCCAAACCTTCGTTCCATCCAATTAACCGCCGCCTCCCTAAATTCTTGTGTTCCCTGATAGGGGGGGTAGTTGTGGGTGGAGGGGTCATCAATTGCTTGATGCATGGTCTGAAGAATCTGAGTAGGAGTTGGTTTATCTGGGTCGCCCAGTGCCAGATTAATGATATCAACTCCCTGAAGCCCAAGTTGTTCCCGTTTGCTGTTAAGTTCGGCAAACAAATAAGGAGGAATTTTTTCTAAACGTTTAGCGGGCTGCATGGTGGTTTATGACTAATGCAAGTTATGGATGCTCATTAGCACAGTTTACGCCACACCGGTGAAATAAATACTAAATTTCCGCGAAAAACACTAGCCATGACCCGGGATTTCCCTGGTCAGCAAGCAGTACTTAACCCCAACTGGGTACTAACTTCACCCTACCCGCATCCATTTCTGCCATTAATAACTCTAGAGCTTCATAATCTACATCAGAAATGTAACCCATTTGAGTTAGTTCTGAATTGATTTCATTTTCGATTTCGGGGGTTAATTTTTGAATATCAAGGGCTTTTTCAACCAGTTGACGGATAATGTATTTAGTTCTCATCAGTAATATACCAAGACTATATGTGATAATTCCTGTCCAAGATACTGTTAGGTATACAATGTGATTGAATTTTTCATGCTGGTGTGAACTATATCATTAGAGGATGGAATAAATAATCTGTCTTTAACCTTGGTATGCAACCCTGTCCAGCATGACAATAAATCAAGTCTTTGCATCTAAACCTGAGAGTGAGTTAATTAGTTTGAGTTACTAACCCCGTAAGCTTTGTCAGAAAAGTTACGCTGATTTTATCTCCTCTATGGCGGTCTATGTAGATTGTTTTGCAGATGGATGGGAAAAAAAGTATACAGATACACATTTTATCCTGTATTTACGACAATTTTATCAAACATCTTAAGTTTGATAAAAATTCGGCAAAGTTACCGGAATAGGTGGGAAAACATCAGAAGCAAAAGTTGGCGCTGTACAGTTAAAGTATCAATTAGTCCCCCTACGCTTGCCCGACCCTCACCCACACCGGGATAGATAAGTTAGTAAACGGTGTTGAATATGTAACAGTATAAATGTACCAAATAAATCTACCAACAACTGCAATTTATAATTGTAGATTGTGATTCAGCAACGGAAAAAGGTGTATTTTTACAAAAATCTGGCCATGAGGATTGAATAACTGTACCGCACAGGCTACATTAATGCTAAATTATAGTAGATTAGCTGTAATTAAGGTAGCTAAGAAGATAGCATAGTGGTTGTTGCAGTTGAGAAATTAATCACAGCGGATATATTAAAGCCAGCGCGTTACTTGGGTAATGAGCGATTGGCAGTACATAAACCCTGGCATAAGGCCACAATACGCTGGGCTTTAACCTACCCAGAGGTGTATGAAGTCGGCTCGTCTAACTTAGGGCATATTATTCTATATAATATCCTCAATGCCCAGCCCCAACAATTATGCGATCGCTCTTATTTACCAGGATCTGACCTGGCAGCAAAACTGAGGGCAACCAATACACCCTTGTTTGCCGTAGAATCAAAGCGACGCTTAGAAGAATTTGACATTTTAGGTTTTAGTCTCAGTTATGAACTGGGAGCAACTAATATCCTGGAAATGTTAGACCTAGCGGGAATCCCCCTCACATGGCAAGAAAGAGCCGAGGGTAACTACCCGTTAATTTTTGCCGGGGGACAGACTGCCACATCAAACCCCGAACCATACGCCGACTTCTTCGAGTTTTTCGCCCTCGGCGATGGGGAAGAATTACTACCAGAAATTGGGTTAGTGTTGGCAGAAGGGAAACAAAGCAAACTAAGTCGGGAAAATCTACTCCTAGACTTGGCTCAGATACCAGGGGTCTATGTCCCTCAATTTTACGATATGGCAACGGATGGCTCAGTACATCCTCGCCGAAAGGATGTGCCAAAACGAATTATCCGCAGGGTAGCAACCCCAATCCCAGCATATTCCATTGGTTTAGTTCCTTACATGGAAACCGTCCATGACCGTCTCACACTGGAAATTCGGCGAGGATGTACACGTGGTTGTCGCTTTTGTCAACCAGGAATGCTGACTCGTCCAGCCAGGGATGTGGAACCAGAACAGGTAGTAGCAACCATTGAAAAAGGAATGCGGGCTACTGGATACAATGAGTTTTCCTTGCTATCCCTGAGTTGTTCCGATTATTTGTCCTTACCAGCAGTAGGGATGGAAATCAAAAACCGGTTAAAAACGGAGAATATTTCCCTGACACTGCCTAGTCAACGGGTAGATAGATTTGATGAAAATATTGCCAAGATTCTGGGTGGAACCAGGCAAGGTGGACTAACTTTTGCGCCAGAAGCCGGCACACAAAGAATGCGGGATATTGTAAATAAGGGTTTAACTAATGAAGAATTATTAAGAGGCGTAAAGACAGCTTGGGAACAAGGTTGGGATAAAATTAAGTTATATTTCATGATTGGGTTGCCGGGGGAAACAGATGCCGATGTGGTAGGCATTGCGGAAACAGTCAGTTGGCTACAACGAGAATGTCGCGGTAGAGGCAGAAAACCACTAAACTTTAACCTGACAATTTCTAACTTTACACCCAAGCCCCATACGCCTTTTCAATGGCACTCAGTTTCTACTACAGAGTTCAAACGGAAACAAAACTTGCTCAGACAAGAATTCCGTCGCATTAGGGGTGTTAAGGTGAATTTCACCGATGTCCGAATTTCGGCAATGGAAGACTTTGTGGGCAGAGGCGATCGCACACTAGGGAAAGTAGTCCGTCGCGCCTGGGAATTAGGAGCCGGTATGGATTCCTGGTATGAAAATTTAGATGCAGCCTTTGGTGCTTGGGAAACAGCCATAGCCGAAGCTGGTTTAGATTGGAAATATAGGCGGGTAGAAAAGGGCGAGTGGAATCTGTTTGATAGCCAGGAAGACAAAGTTGAGGGGAGAAGGGGAAGGGGGGTAAATTCGGTTTTCACTCCCCCACTACCTTCGCCAGACTCCCTAAATATGCCCTTACCTTGGGATAATATAGACACAGGCATCGATAAAAAATGGCTGCAGGAAGACTTAAAACGGGCTTTAGCAGCGGCAGTAGTCCCGGATTGTTCTTTTGCAGCTTGCTCACACTGCGGTGTCTGCGGCACAGACTTCGGACATAACATTGTGATTTCACCGCCACCAATACCAGAATTTCCCGGCAATTTTGTTCCCAATACAAATAAAACCCAAAGACTACGCGTCTGGTTTGGTAAGCAAGGGTCCATGGCTTTAGTGAGCCACCTGGATTTAATACGCCTGTTTGATCGGGTCATCCGCAGAGCAGGTATACCCATTGCCTTTACCGGTGGATTTCATCCGGGGCCCCGGATTGCGATCGCCAGCGCTTTAGCTCTTGGGGCCACCAGCAGTGGAGAAATTGTAGATTTTGAGTTAACCCAGCCAGTGGAAGTTGAGAATTTCCGACAGCAACTAGTTCAGGAACTGCCCGGGGACATCCCCATATATAAAGTTGCTAGTATAGACTTGAAAGCCACCGCAGCTAACCAAGTCATTGAGGCTGCGGCTTATGTAATTAAGCTAGCAACCTCCAGATCAGTAACAGCAACACAATGGCAAGAATGGATTGATGCCATCAAAGCCAAAAATGATCTATGGTGGGAGAAAACTAGCAAATCAGGGAAGAAGGAATTAGTAAATCTGCGCTCCCGCTTGTTTGAACTGGAATTAGTAGAAACTGAAACCAGTACAGCAGAGTCTACAGCTGTTATGCATTATCTAGGAAGTTGTCGCCATGATGGTGTGGTCTTGCGTCCCGAACAAATACTGTCTATGCTGGAAATAGTATCGCTCGAAGAATTTCAATTGCTGCACATCCACCGCAACCAGCTAGTTTTAGGTGTATAATCCCTAATAAGCAATGGTTTATTTAGAGCCTCCCTCAAGGACTTAAAACCTAGGGCATAGCTGCGCTGATGGCGGAGCGTGACCCTAGCCAAGTCTGACATAGGACATAATGGCAATTAATTCCCTCGGTTGCGTTAGAATCAGAGCAAGAGAATTTTCACTGCGTGGCCATTCAATGGACTAGTTCACTCCCCTAGTAAGCAGGGAGGAAAAGCTATCTATAGCTATGCCAGGCAAAGCTATGGGAGCGTGTACTTAGCTAAAACTTGCGTTCAGGCTTCTGTGTAAGCATATAAGATTGTGACTTCTAGAATTGTATCCAAAGACTTGGTAATGAAGACAGCTTGCCGCTCTTCCTAGGACATAAGCGAATGGCTACGCCACACAAGCTATCAGCCGAATGCTGCTGGAGCTGCTGTAGAAGTAGTTGTGAGACTTGTCTTGTAGAAGCCACTATCCCTAGAGCTAACTTGTGAACTAGTAACTTAAAAAATGGGCTGCCGTGGCCAACTCTTCCTCTATATTTTCTAAACAAGTGCTAAATGCCTAATCTCTAGCTACCAGTGGTATAGCATCAAAAATCACCCATAGAGGGTTGCCCTGATTTTTCAATGTTAACTTTGGTTAAATAATATGCAGCCGTTGGAAAATAATCACCGCGTGTAAACGCAACTCTTTAGTCCGATGCTCCCTTTAATTTTGAGCAAAGAAGTCACAATTTTGATGATCAGCAGCGCCTTTTGGAGCTGGCAGGGGCGAAAGGCACGCGTGTTCCTCTAAGCTTCTCGTTGGCGCTGCCAATTTTTGAGGAAATTGAATGCCAAAGCAAATTATCATAGCAGAACAGCATCAAATTGCTGCTGTCTTTTCTGAAGATCAAATACAAGAACTCGTAGTCGCCACTGGTCATCACCAAATTGGTGATATCTACTTAGGTGTAGTAGAAAATGTTTTACCAGGAATAGATGCGGCTTTTGTCAATATCGGAGATCCAGAGCGTAACGGATTTATTCATGTGACCGACTTGGGTCCATTGAAGCTAAAGCGTACGGCAGCAGCAATTACAGAACTATTAGCACCACAACAAAAAGTTTTGGTACAAGTGATGAAGGAGCCAACAGGGACGAAAGGTCCCAGGCTCACAGGTAACATCACATCACCGGGACGCTATGTAGTTCTCATGCCCTACGGTCGGGGGGTAAACTTATCTCGACGCATTAAAAGTGAAAGTGAGCGCAACCGCTTGCGTGCGCTAGCAATTTTGATTAAACCGGCGGGAATGGGTTTACTGGTGCGTACAGAAGCAGAAGGCAAACCAGAAGAGGCTATTATTGAGGATTTGGAACTGTTGCAAAAGCAATGGGAAGCCATTCAGCAAGAAGCACATTCTACCCGCGCCCCGGCGCTACTGAATCGGGATGATGACTTTATCCAGCGGGTACTCAGAGATATGTACGGTGCCGATGTGAATCGGATTGTGGTGGATTCCAGCACCGGATTGAAAAGAGTAAAACAGTATTTGCAGAATTGGAGTGGAGGTCAAACACCCCAGGGCGTATTGTTCGACCATCACCGCGATCGCTCGCCAATTTTAGAATATTTCCGCATTAGTGCCGCAATTAGAGAAGCCCTCAAACCGAGAGTAGACTTACCCTCTGGCGGCTATATTATCATTGAACCAACAGAAGCATTAACAGTAGTAGATGTTAACTCTGGTTCCTTCACGAGATCCGCAACGGCGAGGGAAACAGTGTTGTGGACCAACTGTGAAGCTGCTACGGAAATCGCTCGTCAGTTACGGCTGCGAAATATTGCCGGGGTAATTGTGGTTGACTTCATTGATATGGAATCGCGGCGCGACCAATTACAAGTTTTAGAACACTTTAATAAAGCACTCAAGGCAGACAAAGCTCGTCCTCAGATTGCCCAACTCACGGAGTTAGGACTAGTAGAACTGACCCGTAAACGCCAAGGTCAAAATATTTATGAATTATTTGGTCATACTTGCCCCACTTGTGGCGGGTTGGGGCATACTGTGCGTTTGCCAGGAGATACAGAAACCCGACTGCCAACCACTGCTGAAATACCAGAGCGTTCGGATTTCGGATCCACTCAGTCTAAGGTCTCTTTTCCTAATAACGATAGCGTGGGGAGAGTTCAAACACCAAGGATACAGGCAGTAAAGGCGCGAGGTTATGAGTCTTTTGACGAGGGGTTTGGGGATATTATTGATACCCCCATTAATCATCCTAGCTATCAAGAACCACGGGACGTAAAGCGTCGTGTTCGTAAGAGCAGCCATGGTAGATTTGGTCTTAATGGAGTTAATACTAAGGATGATATACGTAGCCTAGACTCTCTGTCGAGTCGAGGTGGAGACATCAGTGGGGTGATTCCTGGTGAGGTAGGTTTTGACAATGATTTAGATATAGACTTAGACATTGATACCCAAAGGTCTACTCCAGAAATTCCCTCTCCCTCCTTAACTAAATCCGGTTGGCAAGAGAGAACTGGGCGGGCTACCAGGGAGAAGCTCGATCCAATTAAACCAGTGGTAGAACCACCGGAATTTAAAACTGTGGAAATGAGTCCCCAAGAACAAGATGTGTTCGCTTTGATGGGGGTTTCTCCTTTATTGAAGTTGGATGAGGAATCTCAGGGTAAAAGTCCCAAGTCAGTAATTATTAATATTATTGCACCAGGACAATTAGACACTAATGTCACAAAAAATCACAATTTGATTTTTGAGTCACAGGATGAACCCAATAATCAGTTGTCGCTACCAGAAGATAAAACCCCTAATGTCCTGGATAGGGAGTATGGTTTTGAACCCCAAGAAGAAACCATAATCATAGAGAGCGTAGTTGAAACTCCAGAAGCTACTACTCATAGCTTGCCTATGGATTTGGAAGTGACACCTGCCGTTACGCCGGTCGACAAAATCTCTACTGGTAACCGTCGCCGCCGCCGTCGTTCTTCTGCCCTAGAGTCTAACTCTTCTACGGGTGAGGACAATTAATTCTGTTATGGAGACAGAAGAAACAATTTCACATCCCGGATTCTTGAATTCGGGTGAGGCGGGTCTCCCTTTTTCACCTTCCCCTTTACCTTTCTCTTGTGACTTGGTGGCGGGTATAGATGAGGTGGGGCGAGGTGCTTTGTTTGGTCCTGTGGTGGCAGCAGCTGTGATTTTGCCTGGTTGTGCCTTGCCAAAACTCATGGCTGCTGGTATTAAGGATAGTAAAAAACTTTCCAGTTCTCGGAGAATTACACTAGCAGGGCAAATTTGTGAATTGGCGACGGACTGGACTATTGGGGTGGCTTCCAGTACTGAGATTGATGAACTAAATATTTTGCAGGCAACTCTGTTAGCTATGAAGCGGGCTGTGCTGAAACTGAATGTACAGCCTCAACTATGTTTAGTTGATGGTAACCAGCTGATTAAAGATTTGTTGGTGCCTCAACAAACTATCGTTAAGGGTGACGAAACTCATGTGAGTATTGCAGCTGCTAGTATTGTCGCTAAGGTTTGGCGTGACTCGCTGCTCATCCGTTTGGCATCAAAGTATCCTTTATATAATTTGGAGAAGAATAAGGGCTATGGTAGCCAAAAGCATTTGCTGGCTCTCCAACAGTATGGTCCATCACGACTGCATCGCAAATCTTTTCGTGGTTGTCAAGTGAGCGATCACTTAACTGAAGCTCAAGGCGTTGGACTTTAACCATACAAGCTACGGCTAGCTTGCTAGTTCTTAAATAATCCCCTTGGTCTAGGTTGAGATAGGTTTTATATAAGGGAGTGAGTTAATCTGGGTTGAGAATAGGGATTTCGCCAGGACTGCAATTGCCTTTGGCACTGCGCTGATTGCAATCAGCGCTAGTGTTGTCAATTAGGAGAGGTTCCATACCCTGTGATGTTGCCCAGTGGTGGTAATCGGCTAGGAGTTGATGCTGTAGGCGTTGTTTTATGGTCATCAGTATACTTTTGAGTAAACCATTACCTGTGGCTTCTAGGATGGGCTGAGGTGTGAAGCAAAATGGGGCAGGGATATCTACTTCTACTTTTAGGTCGGCTTTTCCTTGGAGGCTGGTGATGTTGTTGTTTTCTTGGGGTGATAAATACCCTTGTAAATTTAATGACCAACGCTGGTTGATGTACTCAAAGCCCAGAATTTGACTATTTACCGATCGCACCTGAATGGTTCCATGTGATTCTGCCCAAACTTTCAGGTCTACAGTGGGTTGAATACTCAGTGACATGAAGGTTAATGGACGCATTTTTAAGCGAAATATTTCTTCTGAAAGTTGCTGTATGCGACTATTATCTGTGAGTGCGTTGACTAGACGTTGGGGCTGACGCAGGTAATGTTGGATAGGGATGGGTTGTGGTGGTACATTAATTCTTACTGTTTGGCAGGCGGTAAACTGGGTAGCCATGAATTAAAAGCAATAATTGTTGAATACTTCTGTTTTTAATTAAATTATAATTTTATTTTTTTCTATTCGTTGAAACATTATAGGAGCCGATTCCAATTGACTGGGAGAAAACTTGAGAAAATTGGATTGAACTCTATTTAAAAGCTGTTCACAAAAGACTATTTTTACCTATCATACAGTCATAACCTCGGCTCAACCATGCTCCATGATGGAGTCCTATTACAATAGGCCTCTAGTTTAGATAAATAATTTAGGACTAAAGTCTGTGACTATATCTATTGCTCATTTAGGACCTCCTGGCACTTACGCAGAACAAGTAACTGCTTTTTATGCTAACTGGCTGGCAAAAAAAACAGGTAATCAAGCTATGTTGTGTCCATATTCGAGCATTTCCCAATCACTCAACGCTGTTGCGTCTGGAGAAACTCTGTTAGCTGTTGTACCGGTAGAAAATTCTATTGAAGGCAGTGTAACTATGACAATGGATACACTATGGCAGTTGGATAGTTTACGAGTTCAGTTGGCTTTGGTGATGCCGATTGCTCATGCTTTAATTTCTTGTGCCGGTAGTTTAGATACTATTCAAACTGTTTATTCTCACCCACAAGCTTTAGCACAATGTCAAGGATGGTTAGGGCAGTTTCTCCCAACTGTGCAGTTAATAGCGAGTAATTCGACTACCGAATCCCTACAGCGACTGGATGGAGATTTAACCGCGGCTGCGATCGCATCCAGTAGAGCCGCCGAACTCTATAAATTGCCTATATTGGCTAGTAATATTAATGACTACCCCGACAACTGCACTCGCTTTTGGGTGGTGAGTCAATGGGTGGAAGATTTAGTGGCTATATCAGGAAGTGCTCATTACACTTCCTTGGCTTTCACTGTCCCAGCGAATTTGCCGGGAACGCTACTTAAACCACTACAGGTATTTGCTGGGTTAGGGATTAATCTTAGTCGTATTGAATCGCGACCAACGAAGCGATCGCTAGGAGAATATTTGTTTTTTATTGATTTAGAAGCAGATGTGCACGAAGAGCAAATGCGATGCGCTTTAGCGCAGTTAACTGAGCATACAGAAATCTTGAAGATTTTTGGCAGCTATAATATTCTACCTATAAAAACTGGGTTGTAATTCGTAATTCAAAAAATACGAATTACGAATTACCTATGGCTACGCCACGCAAGTTATCACATAGCCTTCCCCTGGGAAAAAGGAAATATAGCCTTTTTCAGGCTCATGAAGTACACACCAATTCCCTATTCCCTATTCCCTATTCGCTGTTCCCTGTTCCCTGTTCCCTCAAACTAAAAAAATTTGTACCTCACGAGCATGGGAAATGCTATATTACGAATTATTGAAAGTATCTTTGAGGACGGCGCGGGCTGCTAAATGATTCCGAGTAGAAGTCAAAATTTCTGCTTCTCTTTCCAAGCGAAGTAAGGTATCTTGTGTTTCTAACAATGCTTGTTGCTCTGATGGCACACCATAGAGATTACTTGCTACCCAGTAAGAAAGTTCTGTAGGTAGGTCGGGTAATTCCTCTGGTAGTTCCATATTTTGCTCAGTTAATTTGGCTGAGAGACGAACTACATCTCGTAAGAGTTGTTCGACATCTGCGGCTAAGGGGCGTAAATCTTGAGTTGGCGGCTGATCTTCTAACCATTCTACTAACCCAACACGGTAAGGCTTTTCGCGGACGTATTCTAAAACACGGAACCTTTGCTGTCCCAAAGTTAACATTTTCATGCGGTCATCTGGCAGCCGTTGGTAATGAATGATTTCTGCACAGCAACCAATATTAGCGATTGTACCGTCAACTGGATCGACCATTAACACACCGAATCGGCGATCGCTCTCCAAAATCGTATTCATCATGATTCGGTAGCGGAATTCAAAGATGTGTAGGGGTAATGGTCTACTAGGGAATAGAACTACTTCGGGTAACGGGAACAGAGGTAGTTCGCGAACTGCAATTTTAGAAGAGGATGTCATTGTTACCTTTGTATAAAATTAATTGTGAAATTTATTCTTCTCTGCTTTCCCCGTACTTTTCTGATATTCTATCATTTGTTTCCCAGCTGATAAAAAGCCCTGAGATAAATTTCTTCAGGGCTGGGTAAATATTACAGCATTAACCTTATAGTTTTACTTCAATGTCCACACCAGAAGGTAAATCTAGCTTCATCAGGGCATCAATAGTTTTGGAAGAAGGTTGATAAATGTCAATAATCCGGCGATGGGTGCGGGTTTCAAAGTGTTCCCGGGCATCTTTATCTACGTGAGGCGATCGCAGCACACAGTAGATTTTACGTTTTGTTGGTAAAGGAATTGGGCCTATAGCTGTAGCGTTAGTTCTGTTAGCCGTGTCTACAATCTTCTCGCAAGATGTGTCCAATAAGCGACGGTCAAAAGCCTGTAAACGAATTCTAATTTTCTGCTGCTGTAGAGTTGCCATCTTTAATTTTCTAGGTTCTGATGAATGATGATGATTTTTCTGAGAATTATCGGGGATAGTGACTTTTTATGCCCACCGTGGCCAAGGCTTTGGGGTGAGACTGTCACAATTCCCCTTCTGCTGAGATTAGCCGCAGCATAGCTGATTACTTGAACAAGCAATCAAAGAAGGAAGATAAAGGAGCACCGATAGATTATCTACCAGCGCTCCTTGCTTATAGAACAAAAAGGTGTTACTTCAGAATTTTGGAGACGACACCGGCACCAATAGTGCGTCCACCTTCACGAATTGCGAAGCGCATTCCTTGCTCAATAGCAATGGGGTTGATCAATTCCACTGTCATTTTAATGCGATCGCCGGGCATCACCATTTCTGCCTCGCTACCATCATCAGAAGTAAAGGATTTGATGGTGCCGGTTACATCAGTTGTCCGTACGTAAAACTGAGGACGATAGCCCGAGAAAAATGGGGTTTTCCGTCCGCCTTCTTTCTCTGTCAAGACGTATACTTCACCTTCAAATTGAGTGTGAGGAGTAATAGAACCTGGTTTGGCAATTACCATACCGCGCTCGATGTCAGTTTTTTGGATACCGCGCAGGAGCACACCGGCGTTATCACCAGCCATACCTTCTTCGAGACTCTTCTTAAACATCTCGATCCCAGTCACCGTGGTGTTGCGAGTGTCTCTAATGCCCACTAGTTCAACCACATCACCGACCTTAACCTTACCACGCTCAATCCGACCAGTGGCCACAGTACCACGGCCTGTGATCGAGAATACGTCTTCCACTGCCATCAGGAAGGGTTTATCTACAGCACGGTCGGGAGTAGGAATGTAGGAATCTACTGCTTCCATGAGGGCGTAGATTTTGTCTACCCACTCATCTTCACCCCGTTGAGTTTTGGGGTTGGCAGTCATTTTTTCCAATGCTTTGAGACCGGATCCCGATATAATGGGGATGTCGTCACCGGGGAAATCGTAGCTAGATAATAGCTCACGGACTTCTAATTCTACCAGCTCTAATAGTTCTGGGTCATCTACCATGTCTTCCTTGTTCAGGAACACAACCAGACTGGGCACACCTACCTGCTTTGCGAGTAGGATGTGTTCACGGGTTTGGGGCATGGGGCCATCTGCGGCGGAAACTACGAGAATACCACCATCCATTTGAGCCGCACCAGTGATCATGTTTTTCACATAATCAGCGTGTCCTGGGCAATCTACGTGAGCATAGTGCCGATCGCCGGTTTCATACTCAACGTGAGCGGTATTGATGGTAATCCCCCGTGCCTTTTCTTCTGGGGCATTATCAATTTGATCGTAGCCTTTACCTGTAGCTTGACCCAGCGCAGCCAGAGTCATAGTAATGGCTGCTGTTAAAGTAGTTTTACCATGATCAACGTGACCAACTGTACCGATATTAACGTGGGGTTTAGTCCTTTCAAACTTTGCGCGTGCCATGAATGCTCGTTTCCTTTTTTAATTAAGCGTTCCCTTTGCTTTTCGCTATGATTGCTTCAGCCACGTTGCGAGGTACTTCTTCGTAGTGGCTAAATTCCATCGAGAAGATACCCCGACCTTGGGTCTTCGAGCGGATATCAGTAGCGTAGCCAAACATTTCTGCCAATGGGACTTTAGCAGTTACCTTGGCTAAACCATCATCAGATCCCATACCTTCAATTTGTCCACGACGAGAGTTAAGGTCGCCCATCACATCCCCAAGGAAGTTTTCGGGTACTTCAACCTCAACTTTCATCATAGGTTCTAATAGTACAGGAGAAGCCTTCAATACTGCCTCTTTCATTGCCATTGAGCCAGCAATTTTGAAAGCCATTTCTGAAGAGTCTACATCGTGGTATGACCCATCCACCAGAGTTGCTTTCACATCAATTAGTGGATATCCTGCTAATACACCGGATTCGCAGCTTTCTTTCATTCCTTGTTCTGCTGGTCCGACGTATTCTTTTGGTACGACACCACCCACAATTTTAGAAACAAATTCAAAGCCCGTACCCGGTTCGCCTGGTTCCAAATCGATCACAACGTGACCATATTGACCTTTACCACCACTTTGGCGAATGAATTTCCCTTCAATTTTGGAGACTGATTTCCGAATCGTTTCGCGGTAAGCTACCTGCGGCGCGCCGACATTCGCTTCTACTTTGAATTCACGTAACATCCTGTCCACCAGAATTTCCAGGTGTAGTTCTCCCATTCCCGCGATTACGGTTTGGTTGGTTTCTGGATCTACACTGACACGGAAAGTGGGGTCCTCTTCAGACAGAGATTGCAGAGCTTTAGAGAGCTTGTCCATGTCGTTCTTGGTTTTGGGTTCAACCGCTACCGAGATTACCGGCTCAGGAATGAATAGAGATTCCAGAATTACTGGTGATCCCTCATCAGTTATGGTATCACCCGTCAAGGTCTCTTTTAATCCCAATGCGGCTCCCAAATCCCCAGCCCGCATTTCATCCACATCTAGGCGTTCATCTGCTTTGAGAATCACCAGACGGGAAATCCGCTCTTTCTTGTTCTTGGTAGCGTTGAGAACATAACTACCTTTCTTCAGAACACCAGAATAAACCCGAACAAAGGTGAGACGACCGTAGGGATCAGCCATAATCTTAAAGGCCAGAGCTGATAGAGGTTCTTGGTCATCAGCTCTACGCTCAACCACCTCACCTGTAGGTAATGTACCTTGGATAGCTGGTACTTCCGTTGGTGCTGGTAGATAATCTACCACTGCATCCAGCATCAACTGCACACCTTTGTTTTTAAATGCCGAGCCGCACAGTACTGGCACAATCGTACCCGCAATTGTCCCTTGACGCAGCGCACCACGAATTTCATCTTCTGTAAGTTCTTCTCCCTCGAAGTACTTACTCATCAGAGTGTCATTGGTTTCTGCTACAGCTTCTACCAGCTTGGTGCGGTACTCTTCTACCTGCTCTTGCATTTCGGCGGGGATATCTGTTTCTTCGATATCTGTTCCCTCGTCGTTGTTGTAAATATAGGCACGCTGGCGTACCAGATCAACGATTCCTCTCAAGTCATTTTCACTACCAATTGGTAGTTGAATGGCAATGGCATTAGTCCGCAGGCGATCGCGCATTTGTTCGTGAACTCTGTAAAAGTTCGCCCCTGTGCGATCCATTTTGTTTATGAAAGCTATGCGGGGGACTTTGTAGCGGTCTGCTTGTCGCCAAACTGTTTCCGACTGCGGTTGCACGCCGCCCACAGAACAAAACACCGCGATTACACCATCCAACACCCGCATAGAACGTTCTACTTCGATTGTGAAGTCAACGTGTCCGGGAGTATCGATAATGTTAATTTGATGATCTTTCCAACTGGTACTGATAGCAGCAGCAGTGATGGTAATTCCCCGTTCACGCTCCTGCGCCATCCAGTCTGTCACGGCTGTTCCTTCATGAACCTCGCCAATTTTATGAATTATGCCAGAGTAAAACAATATTCTTTCGGTTGTCGTTGTCTTGCCCGCATCTATATGCGCCGCAATACCGATATTGCGTACTCTCTCTAGCGGGATCGTACGTGCCACAGTAGCCTCCTATTATAGTTTTTGTCTCATGATATCTTGTATATTACTCTTTGTTAAGGTTCTATACTTCTACGGAAAACCGTATTTTTTTTGTGCGTAGGCGATATACCGCTGTTATATCCACGATATACCCCTACTTTTCTTAGTAACGATAGTGTGCAAAAGCCTTGTTAGCTTCTGCCATCCGGTGTGTTTCTTCCCGTTTGCGAATTGCATTCCCGGTCTCGTTGGCAGCATCCATTAACTCATTAGCTAATTTACTTGCCATTGTGCGTCCGGGTCTAGACCTGGAAAATTTAACTAGCCAGCGCAAAGCTAGGGTTGTACCCCTGTCTGAACGTACTTCCATCGGTACTTGATAGGTGGCTCCGCCTACTCGACGCGCTTTTACTTCTACCAAAGGCGTGGCGTTGCGGACTGCTCTTTCAAAAGTTTCCAGTGGCGGAGCGCCGGTGCGATCTTCAATAGTTTTCATGGCATCATAAACCAGCCTAGCAGCCAGTGATTTCTTTCCATGACGCATCACCCGCCGGATTATCATGCTGACCAGGCGACTGTTATATACGGAATCAGGCGGAACTGGACGCCTTTGAATAACACCACGACGAGACATACTTCACCTTTACTTCGGATTTGGCAACGAAATTATATGCTATCAGACACTAGGTATATGGGCGGGTAAAGCCGCCGTTTTAACTTTGTCTTTTTTTTCTCCACGCCAGATTAGGCGACGACATCATAAACTTTAATATTTTAGATGCAACCGCTGCAATTGCCTACGGCACTGGCGATAGGGTAGCGCGGCTTAGGGTATAGCCAATCGCTTGGCAGGATAATGGTTTAAATTACCTAATTTTCACTGCTTAATACAGGGTTTAGCAAGACTTTGTGGCAACATAAATCACCACTATTTAGCTATCGCACCCTTTCAACCTATAGGATGATGATTCATCCTCGACGATTAATTGCCTATTTCCTATTTCTTCGTTCCTTTCGGGAGCTTGGTTCCGTACTTGGAACGCCCTTGCTTACGGTCTTTAACTCCAGCTGTATCTAATGTTCCACGGATAATGTGATATCTCACACCTGGTAAGTCTTTCACACGACCGCCACGGATCATTACTACTGAATGTTCTTGCAAGTTATGACCGATACCTGGAATATAGGCTGTGACCTCAAATCCTGATGTCAATCTTACCCTTGCTACTTTACGTAGAGCAGAGTTGGGCTTTTTCGGTGTAGTTGTATATACCCTTGTACAAACACCCCGACGTTGTGGGCATTGCTTTAGAGCTGGAGACTTAGTTTTCTGACGCGCTTTTTCGCGTTCGGTACGTATGAGTTGCTGTATTGTTGGCATGAGTTACAGCGCGTAAAGCTGCTTAGAGGTCTAACTTTTAACAAATCCTGATTATATCTTTTTTTGGGGTTCTATGTCAAACTGATATTTTTTTATTTAAACAGATATGGGCGTAATCATGGAGAAGGACATACCACAGCCACAGGTGGCTATGGACTGAGGATTGTGGAAGCGAAAACCACCACCCATTAAATCTTCTGAATAATCTAATGCCAACCCATTTAAATAATTCAGGCTTTCATGATCTATGAGAACCTGAATACCGCTCACGTCAAAAACGCGATCGTTCATCGTGACATTTTGGTCAAAAGACATATCATAAAACCAACCTGAACAGCCCCCTACCTTAATTGCCAATCTGAATAAAGAATTTGGCTGCTGTTTTAACTGTAATCGCCCAATTTCACTGATTGCGGCTGGACTCAGATGAATCATGGAATTAGTTATGGCTTCCGCCAGGCTAAGTTATCGACAATAAAAAACCCCATTTTAAAATATTACAGACAGTTGAAGTCTAAAAATCACGATTATAAAAAATTTGGTTTTGATTTTTTACTGGGCTAAAATCAGCATATAGGTGACTGGGCAGTGCTACTGGTGTATGTTTTCTTAATTCGTGAATTAATATTAACATCCTGTGTATATCACTGAAAAGATTAGTCCCCGCCAAACGGGGACTAATCTCAGTCTAATCGAGACTGAGGTATGAGCAAAATACTGGGTATACTATACTTACAGCTTTTGCAGTTGTGGCAGTTTTAACCATCATTACGAGCATAGTCGTCTTGATAGCGAATAATATCATCCTCGCCTAAATATTCACCATTTTGGACTTCAATTAACACCAAAGGAATCACTCCCGGATTTTCCAGACGGTGGGATGTACATTGGGGTACATAGGTTGACTCATTGTTCCTCAGTAGCACCTCCTTATCTCCACAAAGAACCCTAGCAGTACCAGAAACAACAATCCAGTGCTCACTGCGGTGATGGTGCATTTGCAGACTGAGACGGTGTCCCGGTTTGACCTCTATGCGTTTAATTTTATATCCCCGCCCTTCCTCCAACACTGTAAAAGAACCCCAAGGGCGCAGCTCGGTTGCAGCAATCCCTTTATTAGAGATGGACACGGGTAGAGATAGATTATTAGTTTGTGTGGTTTCTGGAAATTGCGCCATAGTTACCTCAGTTGGTCTACAAACAAACCGTTATTAATCGTTGGATGAAGGGTAAAACTGATCCTTGAGATTTGCACCTTGCTAAACATAACAAAATTAAAACAGGAGCGTGCAAAAATAAGTCCTTCAACCAAAACTTCTATACCAACTCTTCACACCACAAGAGTGACGATGACCTGAGCTTAAAAAACATGAGCCCGACTGCGTTAATCATTGCAAACCTAGAATCCTCCCCCCTTAGCTTCCTACTCCCTACTCTTGTTCTAAGAAAACCCCAATACCGTTGTGGACACGTGCAGCAGTATTACTCGAACGGTCGAGTAGTTGTCCTCCCAGATAAAGACCAGTAGAACTCCCACCGTCTAAATTCAGAGCGTTCACACAACCAATATTCTTCATTAATTGGGCGTGTTCGGCTAGGGTGGGGCCTAGTCCACCAGCACGATTGTGTACAGCAGCAATGATTACTGATCCGCTTGCTGTTGTGCAAATACCACTACGAGCAGCTTTTTGTCTAATAAAGGCTGGACTGAACTTTTCCCTAGCAGCATCCAGGACAATTTGATTATTTTGTACTAATAGGGGACCTGCCCCCATAATGTGGGGATAGCGGTTAAAGTTGGGGGAATTTGTTGTGCTGGTAATGCTAACTGGTGTACCAATAGTTAATTGTGATGCCCCTAAATACGATGATTTACCACTATTAGCATTGGCACGTAAGGTTAGTAGGTAGCCGTCTTGAGGAATGGTAAATGTTGTTTCACCAGCCTTACCACCTGGTAGCTGATTTGTGACTCGGTTTTGTTGGACAATAACAATGATTTCGTTATCCGTTAGGGGGGTGTAGCTAGTTCCCCATATGTTGGTGTAACGAGCAATACCACTCTGTACATAACCACTATTTAAAAATAGAATCGGCAACTTTTGATTATTGTCAATGATTAACGTTTCTTCTAAAGTGAGACGACCGAAGTAAAACTCCCCGGAGTCATTCCAGGCGATCGCCCCCCGATTAAGAATTGGGCCTGATAGCCACTGACCACCCCGACGAATTGCCCCCAAAGGTAATCGATTATTGCGGTTAAAATAACCAGCATTAATTGCGGCCACAGCTGAAGACTGCTCTGCCATTTGGATGAGTGGTGCTGTACCGGTTTGACTGCTGGTGTTAGTCCCAATGGGTTGTAAACGTAAGCCAGTTTGACGGGGATTAATATCTAACCAAACCACGGGAAAGCGTTCTGTACCTAAACTGACAAATTGCTGTCGCCAGCGCAATCCTGTAGCCCAGTTAATATCTCGTTGTACCAAGGCATCGGGACGAAGATCAATGACCAGGCGGTTGGGGTTTGCTAAGGTCATGATCTGGGGAGCCATACCAAAGGGTACACTCAGACTAATAATTGTGCGATTGTTAACTACCTCTAATTTTCTCACTATTGATCTGTCCACCTTACCCCCATGAGGATTTGCCGGGGTTGGTGATGTTGATGGAGCATAGCGTTGGCTTAAAGCAGCATCGGCGATCGCATCTAGAGCCACTACCCACTCTCTATTGGGTGGTGCTGTGGATTCTGCTTCTGTTTCAGTGGATATAGTTCCCCCTGGGGAGACTTGCCAAGGTGATGGACGATCTAAATCTAAGACAATGCGAGCTGAATGAAAGGGAGGAAGACTAACCCCTGAGAGCTTGCGTGGCGTAGCGATAGATTGTTGACTTTGACGAATATTTTTTATTTGAGCTTTTGGCGTGGCGATCGCCATAACATTACCATTAGCTTGTAATACCCAACCTACTGTTTGAGTAAAATCAGTAATATCCATATAGCGATAGCCTTGCAGCAGCCTGGTAGCTAAAACCGATGGTTCCTGGTTTGATGAGAACCATTCTATTGGTTGACTAGCAACACTGTTGCTGCTCAAAAAATCAACTCCAACGATCTGCCTTAGAGCACCGTCACTCAAAAAAGTTTTCACTCGCCCATCTGTTCCTCTCTCCTGTAACCAAGCCCCTGGTAAGGTACGACCATTGAGGATAATTTGGTTACCAGACGCTAACACCCCACCGGTGGATGTGCAGCAAGGTGTGTTTTGCGTCACCAGGCTGGTATCAATCCAGGATTCCTCAGCTCTACTAGACCATTTAGTACATAAGCAGAATATAATAATTACTACTGCTGTTGGTGCTATAGACCGCAACATCCTCGAAGGCAACCGATAGCTGGCGTGGACTAGCCATAGCCACCTTTGATTACTGCTCTTGGTGAGAGCACAATAATGTTTTTTAGTATGATGTGACATTTTTACCTCAATATTATTGATAGCTTAGGTGGCTTAGGCATAGACTACTTGCAGCACAGTAAGTTTCACAGGAATCTTAAGAAATAGTGATTGAATTTTTGCATAAATGTGATAATATATAAATTGGCTATCTATCTCTTGTAAACTTAAAAAGTCATCACACCATTAAAAACACTATTACTGAGTGTTTTAACCATCACTGTATTCAGTCAAGCTGTATAAAAAACTAGTTTGGCTGCTGCAAAGCCAGTGAAAATATCTAATATTCACGGATGGTTGCTATTTGAGTGAGGTCTGTCTTCTAGCAAGATGGATAAAATCATCATCAAACAATGAAATATATACAACAACAGATATTTGGAGTAATTGTCAAATGTGTATGTTGTATAATACGCTGATTTTGGGGATGAATCAGGATTATTCCGCACTTGAAAACTAAGTTCTGTTACGGGTAAGCCAAAAAAGTTTTACTTGAACTCTATTTTTTTTCATCTGGGAATAGAAACTTGAACCAAAAAATAGCTTGAGAATATCAACCAAAAGTATAAAAAAAACCGCAGGTATTTGCAAAAGGTTAAACAAGAAAAAACCGAAGTGAAAAATTTTCTCTAAATTTCGGTGATTTATATATTTTCCAGGTAAAACGATTTTTCCCACAGTCTAAGCTTGATTCCGCTAGGTCGGGACTACGTCAAAGACTAGGGTAATTGCTTACGCTACGCTAGCGTAGCGTAAGGCATATTCTTCTCACAAATATTGGCAACATTTGTGACTAACCATCTCAAGAGCAGTCTATGAAAGATAAAGCGATGCATCAATCACAAACACAGAAAATTTCAGATATTCAAATCAAACCATTAGATGGACCAAGGTGGTTAGTAGAAGAACGAGATGCTTGTGGTGTAGGTTTTATTGCTCATCGCCGCAATTATGCCAGTCACGAAATTGTGACAAAAGCTTTAGATGCTTTAACCTGTTTAGAACACCGCGGTGGTTGTAGCGCTGACCAAGATTCTGGTGATGGTGCAGGAATATTGACAGCAATCCCCTGGGAGTTATTTGAAAAAGACTATTCCCGGGAAAATGTGGGGGTAGGAATGTTATTTCTACCACAAAGTAGCGAAATAGCGGCAAAAATTAGAGGTATAGTCGAGGAAATAGCGACAGCAGAAAAATTAACCGTACTGGGTTGGCGAGTAGTACCAGTGCAACCTAATTTACTGGGGATACAAGCAAGAGAAAATCAACCCCAGATAGAACAGGTTTTTCTAGGATCAGCAGATAAAAGTGGGGATGAACTAGAAAGAGAACTATATATTACCCGCCGGCGAATTTTCAAAGCTACTCAGCATATTTCCGCAGAATTCTATATTTGCTCGTTGTCCAATCGGACAATAGTCTATAAAGGCATGGTGCGCTCTGCTATCTTGGGAGAATTTTATCTCGATTTAAAGAATCCAGCCTACAAAAGCGCCTTTGCCGTTTACCATCGCCGCTTTAGCACTAATACCATGCCCAAGTGGCCTCTGGCTCAACCCATGCGGTTATTGGGTCACAACGGGGAAATTAACACCTTATTGGGTAATATTAACTGGATGATGGCACGGGAATCTAGCCTGAATCATCCAGTATGGGGCGATCGCTCCGACGAATTTAAGCCCCTAGTTCATATCGACAACAGCGACTCAGCCACCCTAGATAACGTTCTGGAATTAATGGTACGTTCAGGACGTAGCCCCTTGGAAGCCTTAATGATTATGGTGCCAGAGGCATACCAAAATCAACCTTCTTTGCGTCAATATCCCGAAATTATCGATTTTTACGAATATTACAGCGGACTGCAAGAAGCATGGGACGGACCAGCACTGTTAGTATTTAGTGATGGTGAAAAAGTTGGCGCTACACTAGACCGTAACGGATTAAGACCCGCTCGTTATCTAATTACCAAAGATGATTACATCCTTGTCGCTTCCGAAGCTGGAGTAGTAGAAATTCCCGAAGCGAATATTCTGGAAAAAGGTAGACTCGGACCAGGACAAATGATTGCTGTGGATCTGGTCAACCATGAAATCCTCAAAAATTGGGAAATTAAACAATACATCGCCCAGCAGCATCCCTATGGAGAATGGTTAAAACAATATCGCCAAGAACTCAAACACCTAGTAAATCAAACTCCCAGCAATGGGAATAGTCATTCCAGCACGCACCAAAATATCAGTGGGGTAGCCATAGGAAGCGATGAACAAACCCTACTGCGTCATCAATTGGCCTTTGGCTATACCACAGAAGATGTAGAAATGGTAATTCAACCCATGGCCGCTGAGGGTAAAGAACCGACCTTCTGCATGGGGGATGATATTCCTTTAGCGGTGCTGTCAGAAAAACCCCACCTACTGTATGACTACTTCAAGCAGCGTTTTGCTCAAGTGACAAATCCAGCCATTGACCCCCTGCGGGAGAGGTTGGTCATGTCCTTAAATGTGGAACTCGGAGAACGGGGAAACTTATTAGAAGTTAAGCCAGAACACGCCCGCAAACTGAAATTAGAATCCCCTGTGTTGATGGAGACAGAACTAGAGGCGATTCGGTTATCAGGGTTTGCAACGGCGGAATTATCCACCTTATTTGCGATCGCCCAAGGACCAGAAGGATTAAAAGATGCTGTACAGTCTTTAAAAGCACAAGCTGCGGCATCTGTCAAGGCTGGAGCAAAGATTTTGATCCTCAGCGATTGCCCAGAAGGGGATAATGGCATTAGTGCTGAATATACTTACATTCCTCCCTTACTAGCAGTAGGAGCAGTACATCATCACCTAATACAGCAAGGTCTACGAACTAAAACATCCTTGATTGTGAAAACAGCCCAGTGCTGGAGTACACATCACTTCGCCTGTTTGATTGGCTATGGTGTTGATGCGGTTTGTCCTTACACAGCTTTGGATACTGTCCGCGACTGGTGGTGGAAACCCAAAACCCAAAACTTTATGGAACGGGGTAAAATAACCAAGCTTACCCTAGAAGAAGCTTTAGGGAATTATCGCCAAGCGGTAAACTCCGGTTTACTAAAAATTCTCTCAAAAATGGGAATATCCTTACTGTCCAGTTATCAAGCGGCGCAAATTTTTGAAGCCATTGGTATCGGTGGGGATTTATTAGCTTTGGGATTCTGTGGTACAACTTCCCGCATCGGTGGGTTAAGCGTCAAGGAATTAGCAGAAGAAGTGCTTTGTTTCCATCGCAAAGCGTTCCCGGAACTGACCGCTAAGAAGTTAGAAAATTTGGGTTTTGTTCAGTATTTCCCCAAGGGAGAATACCATATGAATAACCCAGAAATGGCTAAGGCGCTCCATAAAGCCGTGGATGGTAAACAATATGACCACTACGAAGTTTACAAGCAGTACCTACAAGGACGACCAGTAACAGCTTTGCGTGATTTGTTGGACTTCCAAAGCGATCGCGCACCCATCCCTTTAGAAGAAGTAGAATCAGTCAGTGAGATTGTCAAACGCTTCTGTACTGGTGGGATGTCTTTAGGTGCCTTATCAAGAGAAGCCCATGAGACTTTGGCTATAGCCATGAACCGCATTGGTGGCAAATCTAACTCTGGGGAGGGTGGGGAAGATCCAGTACGGTATAAAGTGCTAAATGACGTAGACCCATCCGGTAAATCATCGACTTTACCTCATTTGCATGGCTTGCGCAATGGTGACACAGCTTCTAGTGCTATTAAGCAAGTAGCATCCGGACGCTTTGGGGTCACACCAGGATATTTAAGCAGCGCCCAACAAATTGAAATCAAAATCGCCCAAGGAGCAAAACCCGGGGAAGGTGGACAACTACCAGGAGCAAAAGTTAGTCCTTACATTGCTATGTTAAGGCGCTCTAAGCCCGGTGTAACCTTGATTTCACCCCCTCCCCACCATGATATTTATTCCATTGAAGATTTAGCACAGCTGATTTTTGACCTGCACCAAATTAACCCCACAGCACAGGTATCTGTAAAGCTGGTGGCGGAAATTGGTATTGGGACTATTGCGGCGGGTGTAGCTAAAGCTAACGCCGATATTATTCAGATATCTGGTCATGACGGTGGTACCGGAGCCTCACCACTGAGTTCTATTAAACACGCAGGGTCACCCTGGGAACTAGGGTTAACTGAGGTACATCGTGTATTGATGCAAAATGGCCTGCGCGATCGCGTGATTTTGCGTGTAGACGGTGGGCTAAAATCTGGTTGGGATGTGGTCATGGGCGCTTTGATGGGCGGTGAAGAATTTGGTTTTGGTTCCATCGCCATGATTGCCGAAGGTTGTATTATGGCGCGCATCTGCCACACTAATAACTGTCCTGTGGGTGTTGCTTCTCAAAAAGAAGAACTTCGCAAGCGGTTTACAGGAATGCCAGAACATGTAGTCAATTTCTTCTATTTTATCGCTGAAGAAGTTCGCCATTTATTAGCAAGACTCGGTTACCGCTCTTTACTAGAAATTGTCGGACGGGCTGATTTGTTAACCACACGAGAGAGGGCAAAAGTTAGCAAAACCCAAGCACTCAACCTCGATTGTTTACTACAGCTCCCAGATGCTAAAAATAACCGTACCTGGTTACTACATGAAGAAGTCCACAGTAACGGTGTGGTGCTAGATGACCAATTGCTGGCTGACCCGGATATTCAAAGGGCGATCGCCCAAAATACCACTGCTACAAAAACACTGGCGGTAGTTAACACAGATAGAACAGTGGGAGCACGGTTAGCCGGTGCGATCGCTTCTCGCTATGGTGACAGTGGTTTTGAAGGACAAATTAACCTCAACTTCCAAGGTAGTGTGGGGCAAAGCTTTGGTGCTTTTAACCTCCCTGGGATGATTTTGACCTTGACAGGAGAAGCTAACGACTATGTGGGTAAGGGGATGCACGGTGGTGAAATCATCATCAAACCCCCAGCGGATGCTACCTACGCAGCATCACAAAATGTCATAGTTGGTAACACCTGCCTTTATGGTGCCACGGGTGGGGTATTATTCGCCAACGGTTTAGCCGGTGAACGCTTCGCTGTACGCAACTCCAAAGGTATGGCAGTTATTGAAGGTGCAGGAGACCACTGCTGTGAGTACATGACCGGTGGTGTGATTGTTGTCTTGGGGAAAGTAGGACGTAACGTGGGCGCAGGGATGACTGGCGGACTAGCATACTTCCTAGATGAAGACAATTCTTTCCCGGAGTTAGTCAATCCAGAAATTGTCAAAGTCCAGCGAGTGCTGACAGAAGCGGGCGCAAAACAATTGCAAGAATTAATCAGAAATCATGGCGATCGCACTGGTTCACCAAAAGCAAAAATGATTCTGCAAAATTGGTCAGAATACTTGCCTAAATTCTGGCAACTAGTACCACCTTCTGAAGCCCAGAGTCCAGAAGCAAATCCCCAAGCTATTGTGGAAAAACAGTTGAGTTCAGTTTAGGTTCTCACCACAAGGTACCCAACTTTTCTCAACAGTTAAAAAACTGTAGAGACGTTAATAACTAACGTCTCTACAACTCATACAGCACCTTGCAATAGCCATAAGCATTATTTTTTGTTTGCGAGCAAAGTTTGATTTTTGTCTTCCATCACTAAAAGTTCTGGAATAGTCACAAAACTATAACCTTGCTGTCGAAACTTACTAATAATTTCCGGTAAAGCTTGCACAGTTTGGGAACGATTTCCACCCCCATCATGCAACAACACAATACCGCCAGGTTGTGCGTTCCGAAAAACATTATTGACCAAGTTCGGAACACTGGGTAGGGAATAGTCTAATGAATCCGACGACCACAGAACAATGGCATACTGATTATTTCTAGCATAAGCAGCTAGTCCATTGTGCATAATTCCCCCCGGCGGTCTAAACAAATTTGTTTTGACACCAGTAACTTGATAAATTATCTCCGTTGTGTGCTTAACTTCATAGGCTGCTGCATTGGGATTCATATAATGATACCAATGATGCCAAGTATGATTACCAATGGCGTGACCTTCAGCAATCACCCTCTGCACTAGAGTAGGATAATTCTTAACATTCTGTCCAACAACAAAAAATGTAGCTTTAATATTATTTTGTTTAAGAATATCCAGCACTTGTGAAGTGGTTTCCCTCCAAGGGCCATCATCAAAAGTCAGAGCAATGACTTTTTGATCTTGATTCACTTTCCCCGCCTTAATAGTTGCTCCTTGAAAGCGTGCTGGTGCACCAGAGGTAACACCCTTAATGTTTGCTTCTTGCGCCCAACTATTGAGCATCGCCGCTTTTAACTGCTCAATGCGCTGCTGAGTACCGACCTTGGCGGCAGGTAAATTATTTATATTTATACTTCGTCTGCCCTGAGCAATGGCTACGCGACGCGAGCTATCAGATGCATTGGGCTTGATGAATAACATTAAGCTAATGCTCAAACTAGCACTCAAGAAAAGCAATGCAATTAGTATTCCTTGCGGCCACAGAAAAGTCTTACTTTTTGCCACTTCATAGCTCCTTCAAGGGTAGAACTATCAGTTATAGTTGTGACGGTGTTTTCATAACAGAATTGGTTATAAATACTAAATACCCATATTTCTATTGGTATCCATAATTTTTAGCTAGAGATACATAGGAATTACAAAAATATCAGACCATAGCTTTTAAAGCTGCAAACATAACCTAAAAAATCTGGTTTTAGATAAAAACAGCCCCATGACATTGGTCAATCCCTCACAATAACACCTAAGTTGTGCAATCAATTATTTTTCCAGTGTTGTTATAGCAATTTACACAATTTTCTGTGACATTTAAGTAAATCTTATCCCCTCTTCAATCACCTGATATTTTGCTCCTGATAGCCTAGCCTAGCGTCAGCGATTTGTCATTAGTATCTCTGGAATAAAAAGTTAAATTTTCAAGTCAATAACTATGGATTCCTTTCTAAGAGGATGTTTGTCAAGTCATGATTACTGTATCAACTATTGTTTGACCCCTCCCTAACCCTCCCCTTGCAAGGAGAGGGGACTTTATGTTATCTTTGCAGATTACCCATTACCCATTACCCATTGCCCATTACCTATTAACCATTAACCATTACCAATTACCTATTACCCATTACCCATTACCTATTACCTATTACCCATTACCCATTACCCATTACCCATTCCCTGTTCCCTGTTCCCTGTTCCCTGTTCCCTAAGATAAAAATTACCTGTTGAAAACTTATAAAACATCCTCTAAGACAATTTGTAACCTTGAACAATTAACATTCCTTGTCAAGTTGCACATTAATTGCACCCTTCCCTGTCAATAAATTTAGTTACACTCAGCACAGCAACCAAGAGCAGGATAAACTAAAAAAATATTGTCTTGTAATTTTCAAATATGCGCCGATCTGCAGAGAAAAAATGGCTAATAACCTTACTTCTGGGATCTCTGATTCTTTGGCTAATATTTTTGGGAAACTCACCCTTACGAGATTGGGATGAAGGTACTGTAGCACAAGTTGCTCGTGAAATTTGCCGCGCCCCATTTGCTTCCATGACTTGGCTTTACCCAGTTTTGGCAGATCAACCATATCATAATAAACCGCCTCTCATCCATATACTGATTGCTTGGACTTATTCCCTGGGAGGGGTGAATGAGTTCACAACACGTTTACCTAGTGCAGTATTAACTGCCTTGGGAGTACCCATACTCTATGTAGTAGGAGGTTTGGTTTTTCAGCAAAATTTACCAGCTTTGTTTTCAGCCTTAGTTTACCTGACAATGTTGCCTGTAGTACGTCATGGGCGACTCGCAATGCTAGATGGCGCCAGTATTACTTTTTTCTTATTATTGTTATTTTTTCTACTAAAATCGCGTCAAAATCAGCAATATGCACTAGGTGCTGGTTTATGTCTGGGGTTAATTACTCTGACAAAAGGGATGCTTGTTTTATTATTGGGGTTAATCGCTTGTTTATTTTTGATTACTGAGAAACAATTAACTTTGTCGAAAAATCCCTACTTCTGGGCGGGAATTTTTTTCGGAACAGCAGCACCTTTAACTTGGTATTTTGCCCAATGGCAATATTATGGGGATAATTTCTTGCAAATAAATTTACACCTACAAACCTTTAACCGTGTTGTTAAATCTGTAGAAGGTAATAGCGGTCCGCCTTGGTACTATTTAATCGAGTTAATTAAATATGGTTTTCCCTGGCTCATATTTTTACCTGGTGGTTTATATCTAGCTATCAAAAAACATCATACCTCTTGGGCCCGTTTAGTTCTCATTGGGATAATTGTTTACTTTTTTAGTATTTCTGTGATGAGAACCAAACTACCTTGGTATATTATGCCGGTTTATCCTTTCCTAGCTTTGGCAATTGGGGCAAAACTCAGCCAAGTTTGGCAGTTTAAGCATTTAATTAACAAATCTTGGTCAATATATTTGACTATTATTGCTTTAGCAGGTGTGGGAGGATGTATTTACTTTATTGTTGCTGAACCTCAGCCTGTATTAATAGCCATGAGTCTAGTTTTGGCAATCAGCATAAGTTTAGCAGCATGGTTGATTCAACAACGCGATCGCCGTTTTATTCCTGTCCTATTTTCCGGGATGTATCTAGTTTTAGTACTATTAATGACTTCCAAATCCTGGATTTGGGAGTTAAACGAAGCTTTTCCCGTTAAACCAGTAGCTGCATTAATTCGCTCCCATGTTGCACCAGGAACTAAAATTTACACTTCTTTTGCTTATGGTCGTCCTAGTTTAGATTTTTACTGTGATTGTCAAGTCATTCCCGCAGATGTTAAATTTTTACAACAAATGTGGTCAAAAAAATCTTATTTACTATTAGATAATGCTAGTTTATATCATCTTAATGTACCTATGACTCAAGTTATAGGCAAGGTTGAAGAATTGACATTAATCGCACCACTAATTAATTAAGTTTTTACTAAATAAGTAAACATCTTGATCCTGAAACTCTAATTTAAATACGGGATTAGAAGTGATTTCCTTCACCAGAGAATTGGCAAACTCTTCATTACTTCCCCAACCAGGATGACGAACATTTAATAAAATATAGTCAAAAATCTTGAAGTCCTGGGGAAAATTACCATCTGTAAACTTCATTATTTGTCGATGGCTTAAATGTGGGGAAATTTGTGAGGTTGTGTAAACGCCTCCTTTGGTCTTTATTTGGGATACTGCTTCATGGGTAGCTTGCAAATTGTCTACAGAACTTAAATATCTACCACCAAAGTAAGTAAATTTTGCCAAGCAAAGAAATCCTATCAATGACCAGATAATCATCCCACGTCTATTTTGGATCCATCCCTTACCCCAAGACAAACTAGTAATTACAGCCAATATTAGAAAAGGTAAAGCTGGTAATGAATATTGGTGAACCAAGTCTTTTTGTAAGGGAAAGTCTGCTAGTAGATTGATAAAAATACAAGGAATAGCTGGTATTAATGATTTGAAACTAGCAGCAGACAGACCCCAAATAATTGGCGAAAATAATAAAACTAAATACACTAAATTGTCTAGGGAGAAAAGTGTTACTAAGATTAGCCATGGTTGGAAAAATAAGTTTTGAGCAATTTCTAGAACCGAATTACCTAAATAACTGTAACGTCCAACTGCTCCTGCTTCTGCTCCGCTAAAGGAGGGAATCACTAACTGTGTCGCTATTAAAAACCAAGCTGTT
This sequence comes from Anabaenopsis tanganyikae CS-531, assembly GCF_029891675.1. Lineage (NCBI taxonomy): Bacteria > Bacillati > Cyanobacteriota > Cyanophyceae > Nostocales > Nodulariaceae > Anabaenopsis > Anabaenopsis tanganyikae. The sequence goes on along the minus strand of NZ_JANQDF010000031.1, from coordinate 13,057 downwards.
CCTAAAAAAAGAGCGATCGCACCAGCAAAACGCCGATTCTCAAAAAACAGTAACCATAGTCCCATTGCAGCAACAGTCAAAGATAACACTGCTTTACAGCTTAAAATTAAGACCGCACAAACACAAAACCAAGTTATTTTTCCCAGACGCGCCGCCAACACTGCACTCAACAGTAAAGGTACAGCAATAACTTCCGGGTGGAAATCAAATAAGTTAGCATTAAATATCAGTGGATATAACAAATACACACCAGCCATACCAATTGCTTGGCTCTCTTTTAGTCCTGCTATCATACCTAAATGATATGTAGGTAAAGCACCTAAAGATAAAGCTAGCGCTTGGACAACAAATAACCAATAAACGCTGGGGTAGACCTTATATAACAAAGCTAAAGGATAAAAAATTACAGCAGCATGATCCCCAATAATATGAAACCCTAAAAAGGAAGATATAGGGTTTTCACCTTGACTAATTAAGTAAATAGCCTGGTCGAAAATACCTAAATCAAAAGCAGTGGATTGAAATAAAAAGTGTCTTAAACTACTAGCTGCAAATAAAACTAAAGTACCCACCCCAATCATCCAACCAATAGCACCAGGTGAAATTAGGCTTTGTTTCCCTAGTCCCAACCAACTATTTTTATTCATAATTAACTACCTGTTTTTCCGCTAATTAATACTTAAGACTACTTAAGCTATAGTCCCAAGTATTATCTCAAAATTTCGGTTTAAATCTCTCAGGTATAAACGATAAAAACTAAAATTCCCGACAATCTGGTACGAGAGAGTGTCAAACTAGAAGTTGTCTGTAAATTCTTAAGCAATTATGAAGGCTATTACCCTTCTGGGTTCTACCGGCTCCATCGGTACTCAAACTTTAGATATCGTCACTCAGTATCCAGACCAATTTCGGATCGTGGGATTGGCTGCTGGAAATAATGTAGAGATGTTAGCGGCTCAAATTCGCCAGTTTCGACCCAGTATAGCGGCGATTTCTGCCCAGGAGAAATTACCAGAACTGCAAGCAGCCATTAAAGACCTTGATCCCCAACCTATTTTACTCGCTGGTACTTCTGGAGTCATTGAAGTTGCCCGTTATGGTGATGCGGAAACCGTAGTGACGGGTATTGTGGGTTGTGCTGGTTTATTACCGACTATCGCTGCTATTGAAGCTGGTAAAGATATTGCTTTAGCAAATAAAGAAACTTTAATCGCAGGCGGTCCGGTGGTTTTACCTCTGGTAGAAAAACACGGTGTCAAACTCTTACCCGCTGATTCTGAGCATTCCGCAATCTTTCAGTGTCTCCAGGGTGTCCCCAAGAATGGCTTGCGGCGAATTTTACTCACTGCTTCTGGTGGGGCTTTCCGTGATTGGGATGTAGCCAAGTTAGCAGATGTGACGGTTGCTGATGCTCTGAAGCATCCTAACTGGTCTATGGGGCGGAAAATTACCGTAGACTCGGCTACTTTAATGAATAAGGGATTAGAGGTAATTGAGGCTCATTTCCTTTTTGGCTTACATTATCAAGATATTGATATTGTCATTCATCCCCAAAGTATTATTCACTCACTTATTGAGTTACAAGATACATCGGTTTTGGCTCAACTGGGTTGGCCGGATATGCGGTTACCGTTACTTTATGCTTTGTCTTGGCCTGAGCGCATCTACACGGACTGGGAAAGGCTAGATTTGGTTAAGGCTGGTAATTTGACTTTCCGTGAACCAGACCATCAGAAGTATCCTTGTATGCAGTTGGCTTATGCTGCTGGTAAGGCCGGCGGTTCCATGCCAGCTGTATTAAATGCTGCCAATGAGCAGGTTGTGGCTTTATTTTTAGATGAGAAAATTCAATTTTTAGATATTCCCCGATGTATCGAATTAGTCTGCGATCGCCATCAAAATCATAACTGTAGCAGTCCATCTTTAAATGACATTTTGGCAGCAGATAAATGGGCTAGGCAAGAAGTTGTAACATTAGCTCACCAGTTAAAATCTCCTACCAAGGTAATTCCCCTGTCCCCTACAAGTCGATAGTATCAAAATACTTAGTGAGGTCGGTTATTTAGGCTAACCCTCCTCACTGGCTTTATAAATCATTGTGGCTGAGTCATAAAATTTAGATATACTTAAGCGTCAATTCTTAAAAATTACTAATATTGATTCAAATATCACGGATTGATCACAAGCATATGGAAGATATAGGGTAGAGTCCCCAGATAAGAATTAGTGCGAAAATATACGATCAAGAATATTATTAAGCTGCGTGCAACTGCTACAAGACTATTTTCTATCGGCTTTCAGTGAGTTACCAATCCTGCAAGCAAAATATAGCCAGTATTTTCAGTCTTACTGTTTTGTGCATCTTTCAAGGAAAATAATATTAAACACATACATCAATATTCACTCTCACCATTAAAAATAGGACATATTCAGGAATTAACATTTATGATTCCCATCCTCATTCTTGCTTGGATAGTCTTTGTTATCTTGTTAAAAGTTCTCAAAACTACTTTTAAGAACGCATTAACAATTGCAGCTATAGTAATTTTATTAAATGTCGGCTTTGGAATCACACCTGAAGATATTTGGCAACAGATTATGCAAATTGCTCAAACAATTGCGCCACCGCAGTAGATTATATCACCTATTAGCAACCTATCTGTATTGCGGATCATTTTTCTAACCTAGGAAGCTTCTCTAACGCATCCTTAATACTTGCAGGTAGCTGACGCATGATCTTACCTCTTTCGCGATCCAATCCTACTAATGTTACCTTAGCTGTGGTGTATAACTGCTGTCCATCTGTGGAAACAATTCCATAATCCCAGTTCATGCGGACACCGCTTACTTCAGCAATACGCGTTTTGACAATTACAGCCATTCCTAACTGAATTGCACGGTGATAACGTACTGAAAGTTCTACCACCGGTAAATCACAGCCTAATAACACTAAATCAGCAAAATCAATACCGATGGAGCGCAAACATTCCACCCTTGCTTCTTCCATCCAAGTTAAATAAGTACCATGCCAAACCATACCTCCATAATCAGTATGATGAGGTTGTACTCTTACCGGATATTCAAACCAACTCTCAAATTTGCCGTTTGATGGTACATCAATGGCACTATTTGCTGGTAATTCCCCTGGAATCGCTTCTTTTTCAGACATTTTTCAGTTTGTTAACAGTTATCAATGTTTCACATCTCACAGAATTGTCTACCGGGACTCACTGCTATGTAAACACCAATGTTTCCAGGTGCGTTAGGATCATAGTCCATAACGCACCCTAGCAAATGAAAATAAATGTGTATCAGGTTTTTTCACTTGTGTTTACACTGTCAACCCGCAATCAGAACAAACATTTTAGTTAGTGCACATGGTCAAGCCTATCACTTTTTAGCCAGAGTTTTGTTGCCGGAACCATTTGGCGTAGATTGTTTGACAAGATTAGCCAGTTCTTGTAACTGATTAATGGCTTCTGCACCCTCTAACTTCATTAATTCACGATCATCTCGCATTTCGGTCCAAGTAATCCCATAATCGGATACTAAGAATCGAATCAAGTGATTGTCGCCTAAGCTTACCATAAATGAAGCACTATTCATCTGGTCGCCACAGGTATAACATGACGCAGGGTAACCGCGTCGTTCTAGTACAATTGCCAAGGCTTGTAGATTCATTACCAAGTCTTGAACGAATTGTTGGTGTTGATGCGCTAGTCTCAGAAACACTTTTTTCCTCCAGACACCACAGTGATTTCAGTCGTCTTTATATTTTCTTTAGCTTTTTGCATCCACTGGTATTGTAGACTAAACATTACCTTTACCAAAGTCCTGTAAGATTATTAATTAATTACCTTGTTTAGGGTAGTAAATAAATTTACAGCTTGCGGTATCAAACTATTCAATTTCAGGGATTGACTGCTCGGACGTATTTCATAAACTTCACCTCGTTAGTTATGTATGTCCGACTAAATGCCTAACTGAAACAATTCCGTTTTCAGGGTAACCCAAATTTGGTATGAGTCAACAGTATAAAATTTCCAGTGGTCATTTTGCCGGACATACAGCAATTTCTACTTGGTTGAGGTACAGTTAGATGGTCAGGATGACAAAATATTTTTAACCTTCATATAGTACCTATCTATCACCTAATCTGCTGTATACTGCCAAAATTGTCTGAGAACAACAATTGAAACTACTGGCGTATTTTTCGTAGACAATCCTCTAGGGCATTCCACTTGAATCTAATACTCATCTAAACTATTTTCCCATGGGACGAAGCAGCAATCGGTATATGTGGGAGTAGTGCTGAATCTGTGTTTTATTATTGTCAACACTTCTGACCAAATACCTAACCTACGTATCCATGGCTCATGACTGAGAATAACTGAATACAGGATAGTTATGGTGCCATTTTGTCAGTATTTTCTAATTCTTGAGGTATTACCGCCCACACTAAGTAAAATTAGAATTTAGGAATCACCCTAATATCCCAACTGCCGCTATACCTGATATGTTAAGTATAGCGGTGGATATTTTAATCGACTACTTGCCACCAACCGAAAGCCGGACCGATAAAACGGATAGTTATCCAAGCTACTACCATAACACCAATACAGAACCAGGTTCCGCGAGTAGTCCAGTTCATAAACTGTTCAGACTGAGTTTTGGTGATGGGAACCCAAGGTAAGATCCGAGATTCTTGACCGTACTTCTCTGCGAGTGTAGTTTTACGACGCTTTGCTTCACCCATAATCAACAATTCTTGAATGAGGTTTTAATATGCTTGCACCAAAGTTGATAATAGCGCTTGCTATGAGGCGATCGCATGGTAATTGATAAAAGTCAATACTCACCTAGCCAGAACTCTCTCCATCAGGATGAGAAAACAGACTGGGATCAAGATAGTTTATACGTGCTAGAGGACTGAGGACAGCCAGTACTTGTGCGCCATAACTGCGGTTAACTACACGACTGTCGAGTAAAGCTACAATACCTTGACTTTCTCGGACTGGTGCGATGGCTCGTTGTAATTCATTCAAAGCCGCTGGTAATAAGAATAGACGAAACCAATCCTGATGCGATCGCTTATAGTAAGCAACCCTACCAGCTACAAGGGGGCTTTCTAAAGATGGTAACGGTAAAGTAGCAATAATTAACAGATGGGGGGCTGGTAAAACCGACTGATGCGATCGCCAAAATTCCCACCCACTAATTAAAATCCCATTATCATCCAAGCAAGTCCTTTCCACCTGAACCCGTGAACCAAATTCCGAGGCCAGAATAGCACCCACTCGACCCTTTAGTGGCACATCTCCCACCAATACAACCGTCAAACCAGGGGCCGTAGCGCTCAGACAAACCAGTGTCCGCACTTTGTGAATAAATGCTCCTTGAAACTCTGGGGTATTGGGTAGAGGCAATTTATGGGGTATATACAATTGAATTGCTGCGCCTTGAGTCTCATTAGAGAACTTCAAGCAAGTTATCTCATTTAAACCCAAACGCTCACGGAACAAAGGCGCTTCAGTTTCCGGTTCCAAAGCGCTACCTACTAAGACCACTGGCTGTCTGAGCCAAATAGGCGCGATACTTTTTCCTAATTCCATGGGAGCAGAGTGTAAATAAAACACCCCTTGGCGACGCTCAAGTGTTGCCCATAATAGAGAACATCCGCCCATATTTTCTTTACTATTAACCAATTGCACACCAAAATTTTCCCATGGCTTTGTTAGTGTTTTTACATACCTTATTTGCTCATATAAATCACATAATATTTTTTGTTCTAAGGGAGAAATAAGATAGCACTCATAGGGATTAACTGGGTGCTGGAACAGAACGCGAGTTAGTTGCGCCCGTGCCGAGCGAATCACGTCCGCCTTGTCAGGACAAGCTAACATCAGTTGATCCCAATCATGGGGTGTAATATCTTGGGTCAGGTGATCCCGTACCCAATCTTCTAAATCATCCACCCCATCAATAATTGTAGGAATCCCGGCAGGAAAAACATCAGCAGATGCAAACTGCCCCTTTAACCAAGCCTGGGGAGATATCAGCAGTACTCCAGGAAAATCAGATCCCGGCCAAACTTCACCTGTCCTAATCGGTTTATTGGCTGGTAGCCACTGCTGTAGACGGGGAATTTCCACCTGTAGTAACCGCTGCTGTACTGCTTCGGGGGCGACAATAATTACCGGACCATACCACATCAAAGCCGATGCCACAAAACTAGTGCGATACCGACCTTGATAGCCAGAAACGGCCCCAACTTGAATTAAGGCGCTACGTCCTAGGCGCAAGGCACGCGCTACCAACCTTGCCATCGTTAAATGATGGGGCCAGGAAGGAAACCCCGACTGCGATCGCAGGAAGTTATGTAGTGACAAATGAACTTCAGCCTCAATCACAAGCTTTTAATCCCATACAAAGTGATTTCTAATTTCCGTCGCCCCATTTCCATTATCTTGTAATTAGTCCTTAGCGACTACTCAAGACCCATCACCCATCATCCATTACCCTCAATTATGCCAACTTACACAGGAATATCCAGCGAAGCCTTCAGACATCCACTTGATCGCCAAGCCGAGAAAGCTTTACGAAATTTGCCAGGATTTGATTTAATCGCTCGTAAATTTGTAGAATTGTTCTACGAACGCCCCCAATTAGTCTATCTGATGGGTAACACCATCCAAGTAAGCACGCGTCAATACCCCACTATTTACCATATGTTCCGGGAATGTGTCCGCGATTTGGACGTTTACCCAGAACCTGCGTTGTTTGTCGTACAGAATCCCCAAGCTAATAGCTATGCCCTGGGGCAGGAAAATCCCTACGTAGTCATCAACACAGGAACCTTAGACTTACTTGATCCCTCCGAGATTAGGGCAGTCTTAGCCCATGAACTAGGTCATATTAAATGTGGTCATACTATTCTAATTCAAATGGCCATGTGGGCTATGAGTGCCGCTTCTGCCCTAGGGGAATTAACCTTCGGTCTTGGCAATTTCGTCTCTCAAGCTTTGATTTATGCCTTTTTTGAATGGCGACGTAAAGCCGAGTTAACCGCAGACCGGGCTGCTTTGTTAGTTATAGATGACTTAAACACTGTTATGTCATCCATGATGAAAGTTTCCGGCGGTAGTATTAAATATGCTCATGAATGTAGCTTAGAAGAATTTGTTAAACAGTCAGAAAATTATCATTTACTAGATGAAAATAGACTGAATCAGGTTTATAAGTTCTTGCTGTATAATGGCTTTCAAGGCACGATGTTGAGCCATCCTTTCCCAGTCGAACGATTACGGTATTTGCAAGAGTGGTCTGTATCTGAACAATATCAACAAATTCGCGCAGGAAATTATCAGCGCTCGCCTGCATCAGGGGAAGTAGATGTTACCTCCGAAACTTCCTCACAGGAAGCCGAAATTTTGCGACAACAAATTGAAGAATTGCAACAACAAATTAACAAAATGAAAAAATATTACTAGCCAAATCATGACTAATTTTTAGCAAAATTCAACCACTCAGACTTGAAAATTCCTTAAATCTTCAGAATGAAGATGATACCTACCCCATAACTTAGTCTCATAGCCATTAGATATTGATTTGTTTAACTTTGGCAATGCATCTAAATAAGAATTTTTTTAATATGGCAGTTCAGCTGATCAAACGACTATCAATACTCGCCACTATTTGCGCCTTTGTAATCTTAATTCCGGGAATTGCCTTGGCCCAAACCCTCCCAAACAAGTCTATCCCTAGTATCATTATTGCCCAAATCAGTAAAAATACTGATTCTAGCTTATTTTTGTATACTAACATCTCTCCCACACACTCCATGAACACACCACAGCAGCAACAACAAGTCCAGGCTGTACGTCAGAGAAGAAATAAAGACATAGTGGCAATATTAAATACCTCCCAGCGAGCAAAACTGGCTGAAAATATGCGATCTGGTGACGACATCAATCAGGGTTTAAAAAAACTGAATTTACCACCAGAACAAAAAGACCTGATAAATACGATCCTAGAGTTGGCTGACCTGAAGATGCAGGCCATTTCCTCTCGGTATTCACTATAAATATAGCATTTCCCATGCTCGTGAGGTACAAAGTTGTTTAGTTTCAGGTAACAGGGAACAGGGAATAGGCAATTTATGTGTACTTCATTAGCCTGAAAAAGGCTTTATCTATGACTGTCAACTTTTCCAGCATCTATAATATATGTTGCCCTATTTAGTCCCTTACCATGTCCGAAGAAGATATCCGTGCCGCCAGGCTGGAAAAAGTCAACCAACTCAAGCAGCTAGGAGCTAACCCCTACGCCTATCGTTGGGAGTCCACCCATCACACAGCAGAATTACAAGAAAAATTTGCCGACTTACCCAATGGTGAAGAAGTTCATTTAGATGTTGCCGTTGCTGGCCGTATTATGGCGCGTCGGGTTTTCGGTAAACTGGCTTTCTTCACCCTACAAGATGAAACTGGCGCTATTCAACTTTATCTCGAAAAAAATCGTATCCAAGAATGGATGGCAGATGTTGATGGCGAAGCTTTCACCCATCTCAAACAACTCATAGATGCAGGTGACATTCTGGGAGCCAGAGGTACTATTAAACGGACTGAAAAGGGCGAATTATCTGTCTACGTCAAAGAATATAGCATCCTGACCAAATCCCTGTTACCGCTCCCCGACAAGTGGCATGGTTTAACCGATGTTGCTAAACGCTACCGTCAGCGCTATGTAGATTTAATTGTCAACCCCGAAGTGCGGCAAACTTTCCGCCGTCGCGCCCAAATTACTGCCGGAATTCGCCGCTACCTAGAAGAACGGGATTTTCTGGAAATTGAAACTCCGGTTTTACAAAGTGAGGCTGGCGGTGCTGATGCGCGTCCCTTTATCACTTACCACAACACCTTAGAAATGGAGTTGTATCTGCGAATTGCTACCGAACTTCATTTAAAGCGCTTGATTGTCGGTGGTTTTGAAAAGGTATTTGAATTAGGGCGCATTTTCCGGAATGAGGGAGTATCGACTCGCCATAATCCCGAATTTACCTCTGTTGAAGTTTACCAAGCCTACGCGGATTACCATGATATGATGGCCCTCACAGAGGGAATTATTACCACCGTAGCCCAAGAAGTTCTCGGAACATTACACATTAGTTACCAAGGGACACAGATAGATTTATCACCACCTTGGCGACGGGTGACAATGCATGATTTAGTTAGAGAACATACAGGCTTAGATTTCAATTCTTTTTCTACATTGGAAGAAGCGAAAGCTGCAAGTAAAAATGCTGCGCTTCAAGGTATAGAAGATGCACCAACAATCGGCAAACTTTTAAACGAAGCCTTTGAACAAAAAATAGAAGAAAAATTAATTCAGCCTACCTTTGTCATAGATTATCCAGTGGAAATTTCACCCCTAGCTAAACCCCATCGTTCTCAGCCGGGTTTGGTAGAACGGTTTGAATTATTTATCGTCGGGCGTGAAACTGCTAACAGCTTCTCAGAACTCACAGACCCAATAGACCAAAGAGAACGTTTAGAAGCTCAAGCAGCGTTAAAAGCTGCTGGTAACTTAGAAGCTCAAGGTATAGATGAAGACTTTATCACTGCTTTAGAATATGGAATGCCTCCGACTGGTGGTTTAGGTATTGGTATTGATAGGTTAGTGATGTTGCTGACTGACTGTGCCAGTATACGCGATGCGATCGCCTTTCCCCTACTTAAGCCAGAATCAGCTAAATCAGGAACGGACTAGAAGAACTGGTAATATCTCCACCTATGTAGGCATCTTTTTGATCTGTGTTCATCTGTGGATAATTAATTTAGTTCAACTGGCTTACGCCAGGCTACGCTATCGGTGATCAACGACAGAGCCACAGAGAACACAGAGAAAATGATGTTTTGCCTAATTCCTGATTAATTTGCTACTTCCGCTATTTCAATAACCCGCCCCTCATAGTCCTTTACCAAAAAATTCAGGGGCTTTTGGTTGCGAATCTTCAACTTTAAACCGCGCATTTCCACCCGCAATAGAATCATATCCAAGCAATCCCGGTCAAAACAAACATGACGCTGCTGATTCTTACTACCCAAACTAGCCCCCCTAATGACATGTAACTGAGTATTTTTCTTCATCTGATACCACAGCCCCTCATTAGCATTGTTCATAGCCTTGTTAGACCAGCTGGGAGTAGTAGACATATACAATGGGTCAATACCAGTTGTACCGAGAGTTTGTTCGTAGTTGTAGTAATAGTGTAAAGGTACTTCCGCAGCGGGCAAATCTAGCAGACCTTCATAAAACTGTCGAGCAATTTCCAAGTCAGACACCATAATTGTGTGTACTTTTGGCGCACTAGTGAGAAACATCCACATAGCGCCCGCATAAGCAGCCAGTAACATCACCATAATGCCTTGGGTGGAAAATAAGCTATCCAAAGGCAGAGAAGACAAAAAAGAGCCTAAAGTCAGAGGGGTGAACAAGAAAGGCATCACGTTAGCTACTATAACCATGAATAAACCAAAGATTATATAAGGGAGCGGCTTGTATTATTCTCGCTGAGAACTAAATTTAAGTCTTAGTTTCTAGTTTATCAGCTGCTATCATAGACGCAAAAGTCCATATTGTTAACTGGCGGGCAGAGCTTTAATATGGTGAGATTTGCCACATTTGACCAAAAAAGCCTAGCATCCCTGAATCAGTGGTTTAGTTCAACATTTTAGTTCAACATTACAGTACCGTCGTCTTGAATCCGCACTGTATTCTTATCTTCTCCTAGATCAGTGGTTTCATTAAATGTCAGCTGCATTACGCCTTCTTTCCTAGATGGTTCAGGTGTTACTTCCAGCAGTCCCCCATCCTCGCGGAAAAATGTCACAGTCACTGGCGCTGCCAAATCTTGTAATGTTACCTCTGATTGACCTTCAAGCGATCGCGGTGGAGTATCACCAATTACTTCATAAGTGATATTAGCCCCCGTATCATTCACCAATGTGATCTCAACCATACCATTAGCCAGACTAATCTCGGCGCTCGGTGGTTGTTGTTCTTCTGATGGAGGTGGTTCAATAGCGATCATTGGTGGACGCGCTAGTACAGCTGACTCTGGCGGAATACCCTGTACTAAAAGTTGTTGCGTGATAGCATTTGGCGGACATCCCGGAGGTACAACATTTCTAGTATTATATGGTTCTTCATAATAAATACCGGGGCAAGGATTCAGTGCTAAAGTATCCGAATCCGGTGCTTCTCCCCCAACACCTAGAGGCATTTCACTGGGTGGAAGAGTTGGAGGGACCACGGGAAGCCGCCCTTCGGCTTGTAGTTTCCGCGTGAAGGCATTGGGAGGACATCCCTGTGGTACTACAACCCGGTTGTTGTGTGGTTCTTCGTAGTAAATACTGGGACAAGGGTTAACCTGAGAGGTCGGTTGCTGTGCTACTACCCTGGTAGAAATCAGCGGCGCACCAATGAGTAATCCGCTGCAAATAACCCCGAAAAGTCCAGTATACTTGCGAGTTGGTTGCTGATTTTTATTCATGATTAACTCCTAAAAAATCCGCACTTTTTGCTATAAGATATTATTGGGTAATTTAGGTAAACTTTGCCTGATGGCTTGCGTGGGGTAGCTATACCCAAAATAATATTTTTAAAATCACCAAAAAAATATATCAATGGCAATTCATCAATGATTCCAATTTAACAATTAACTTTAGTTGCTTAATCTAACTAGAGGATAGAAATAAAAATCAGATCACACCATCATTTAAACCTTAAGGATGATGTAATTAAATAATTAATAATTGAGGTTCTAAGGTTTACGTTTCTCAGACAAAATACATTGACTATTCATAAGTCATGAGTCATAAGACTGATTGGTAAAGTGACAGTAAAAATTGTACCTTTACCAATATTGCTTTCCACCTGTAGATGACCTTGATGATGTTCCACAATCGCTGCTGCGATCGCTAATCCCAATCCTGAACCGGTAGAAGTTTGTGTATTTGTCTTTGCTGTCTTATGGGTACGTGCTGGATCTACCCGATAAAAACGGTCAAATAAACGGGGTAGGGCTTCGGACGGAATACCAATTCCCGTATCAGTAACTTTGATTTGTAATACCGCTGTTCCATGACGAAGTTTAGAACCGCGATTGCTTCCCTCTAGACGCGACAACTGTACAGATACCTGTCCATTAGATGGGGTGTATTGCAAAGCATTACTAATCAAATTTGTAAATAACCGTACGAGTTGATCCCATTGGCCTGGAAATGTAAACCAATTTTCCAGTAATTCCAGGGAGATTTCCGCACTGGGTGGATCAACCAAATCCAACGTTAAAGTAATTTTTTTTTCCCTAGCTAATAATTGTTGTTCTTCCACTACCTCCATTAGCAAAGCATCCAAAGGACAAGAGGAAAAAACATTTTTGCTGATCCCACTGTCTTGTCTGGCTAGGAACAATAAGTCATTGACTAGCTTACCCAAGCGCTGGGTAAGTCGTTCCACTACTTTTAAGTGGTGGCGATAGTTGACAATAGTCGTATTTTGTGAGTCTGCCAGTTCTAAATCAGCTAGGGCAACTTGGACATTAGTTTGAATCAAAGTAATGGGACTTCTGAGTTCGTGAGAAGCATCAGCAGTGAATTGTTTGAGGCGTTGGTAGGATTCCCCCACCGGTTCCATCGCTTTACCTGAAAGAAACCAGCCACTTGCTGCTACAGACAAAACCATCAACCAAGTACCTAAAGCCAAATCAATAATTAACTGGCGACTAGGTTTAGTGACTTCAAACCAGGGGTGACTAACACGCAGATATCCTAATACTTGCCTTCCTCTTTCTACACGCTGGGTAACTTGTCGCAGTAAGACGACAGAGTTATGAGTTTCCCCATCTCCCCAGATATCCTTAGGACTTACGCAACTGGCACAGGCGATCGCTACGCAGAGCTTGCATCTGTGTGTAGCAATCGCTAAATGAAAGCACATTGGTATTATATAAGTGATGTCAATGGCACGGGGGGATGCCTAGTGCAGTTGATAG
>NZ_JANQDF010000030.1:0-64854 GCF_029891675.1 Anabaenopsis tanganyikae CS-531 | reverse complement strand
AGAGGTTTTGAAAAGCCACGCGAATAGAAGTTTCTTTGCGGGAACCGCCAAACTGAATAATTTTGGCTACTTCTGCTTGGTACTGGCTAATCAAAAGTCTGGACATGGGGAAACTAGGGGATATACAAGGGCAGAAATTTCAATATAGAGGATAGCAGACAGTAATTTAGCAGACAGTTTATTAAAATTTATACAAGTGTAAATAACTTTAAGTTAGAATAACTGTCAGTTTGTCATCTACCCTAGGGTAGAGATAAACCCCCTTATTTACTCTCATTAAGTTTGACTAAAGTCGGATCAATCCCACTGAGTATTGAATATAAGATTTTAAATAAAGTTAACAATCATTGCCTAGAGTATTATATGTAACCCACTAGTCCACTTTTAGTGGACTTTCGCTATCAGACGGGGAATAATGGCTGTTGATGCTCATACCTCTTCCCAGTCAACAGCGACTTATCCTGGAAGCGGGTAAACCAATAAACATACAAAATATTTCCTCGGAAAATGCCGAAGACAGGAAAATGCGCAAACGAGACAAAAAGGAATACCGCCCCTAAAAAAACCTCTTAATTACTTTGTTCTGGTATTACATATTCAATAGCCAAGTGTGTGGTAGTTTATTTCTGCACAAGCTCTTTAATTTCCCAATCCACGGCAGCTATGACACTTAATTTATACTTACTGCGACATGGAGAAACTACTTTTAGCCAAAGTGGTAATTTCTGTGGTCAAACTGATGCAGATTTGACTACAGCAGGAATGGAAATGGCGGAGAGTTTTGCTAATGTTTATCAAAAATTGGACTGGTCAGCGGTTTATGTTAGCCCCATGAAGCGCACAATAGCAACGGCCAAGCCGTTTTGTGATGCTGTGGGTGTCAATATGCAGTTGCGTGACGGATTGAGGGAAGGTAGTTATGGCGAATGGGAAACTAAGAGTAAATCCTTTGTGCAAGAGAATTACTCAGAAAACTATGTCAAATGGTTAACAGAACCGGCCTGGAATGCGCCCCTAGGTGGAGAAACGGCGGTAGAGATTGCTAACCGTTCTATGTCGGTAATTGCTGAAATTCAAGAAAAACATCCTCAAGGTAATGTTTTAGTAGTTTCCCATAAAGCTACAATTCGGATTATGCTTTGCAGTTTACTGGGAATTGATTTAGGACGCTATCGCTATCGGGTCAATATTTTAGTTGCATCGGTAAGTATGCTTAAATTTGATGTTAATGGTCCCTTGTTAGAAATATTAGGCGATCGCCATCACATACCCGATCATCTGCGCTCTCGTCCAGGAACTTAATCACAGGGTCTGGGTATAAGTTGACCTTGAAATCATACTCACTTACAAAGTGCGATCGCCGATCCTGTAGGGTGCGTTAATGAAATGTAACGCGCCATTTTTTTATTGATGCAGCCAGCAGAGTTGGCGGTGATATGATAGATAGGTTAGGTTAAGGAAACAATAGCTTTTTGCTGCTCTACGTCAGGATAGAGTCAATTTAGGTAATAACGGAGGTAACAAAACCTTAATGGAAAGTCCTATCCATATCCATCCAGATATTTGTAATGGAAGACCCATTATAGCTGGAACCCGAATTTCTGTGCAAACAATTATGGAATTTTTGGGAGCAGGAGATTCTATTGAAGAAGTCCTTGAAGAATATCCTTCTCTGAATCGAGAAGATATTTATGCGTGTATCCAATTTGCAGCAAGATTGATGGCGAATCACTATGAAGTAAGAAAAATTGCATGAATGGTTTTTTCTTCGATGAAAATTTACCAGCTAAAATCCTGTTCACTCCATCTTTACCCATCGTTCATGTTTCGGTTTTAGGTACGAGTCCAAGTGATACGGAAATTTGGGAATATGCAAAGGAGAAAAAACTGGTTATTGTTACGAAAGATGCAGACTTTTCTGATCGACTGATGCTTGATTTTTCCCCACCTAAAGTAGTACATCTCCGTTTTGGCAATATGCGAAAACGCGAATTTCATCAGTTTTTAGCTCGTACTTGGCCACAGGTTGAAGCGTTGGTAATTGACCATAAATTGGTTAATGTCTATTTAGATATAATTGAAGCATTTAGATAATTTTTGCGGTTCTTCAGTGCGATCGCCGATCATGCAATTTGTACTTATTCCTTTGTAAAAATAGAAATAAATCCTATAAGTCAGGTTTAATTGACAATAATATGTTA
This sequence comes from Anabaenopsis tanganyikae CS-531, assembly GCF_029891675.1. Lineage (NCBI taxonomy): Bacteria > Bacillati > Cyanobacteriota > Cyanophyceae > Nostocales > Nodulariaceae > Anabaenopsis > Anabaenopsis tanganyikae. Next base: position 62,653 of record NZ_JANQDF010000030.1, on the reverse strand, counting down.
TATTAAATAGCGTGATGACCGCTACATAAATATCAGTTGATATGATTGCTGAACATATCCTGGCTAAAGAATTCACAAGAGTCGTAACTCAATATTACCCAACACTTGGGGAATTACTAGACGGGTGTCATGTGAAAGTTATCACCTGTTTTTGGGGACGACCAGCTAAACGTTTGCAATATATAGGAATTTATTGCTGTGAAGAAATACTTCCTCATGTGCAAGCGCAAAAACATATACTCAGAGAACTAGCACATAATATGGGGCTAGTGGAAGTAGTCTGTATGAACGCGAAGCGACTGCTACGCGATCCCATGTCCAAGCTCAAGCAGACCAATCCCCGGTTGTGGTTGGAATTGCAATGGGTGACAACTAAATAGCGATCGCCAAAAATGAAAACCGGAATTTTTTGCAATTACGAAAACCATGATCAAAATACTAGTCACAGCATCTGGGAACAGGTAGCGCTAGTAAAAGAGGCGGAGAGTTTAGGTTTTGATTCAGCTTGGGTGAGTGAACATCATTTTAATGAGTTCAATCTCAGCTCATCTATGTTGGTGTTGATGGGACACCTTGCGGGACTAACTTCAACTATTCAATTAGGTACAGCAGCAGTATTATTACCATTTCATAACCCGATCCGAGTAGCGGAGGATATTGCTACTCTCGATAATTTGTGTAATGGTAGATTATTATTTGGGGTGGCTAAGGGTGGGCCATTTCCCCAACATAACAAGCATTTTGGTACACCCATGGGGGAATCTCGCGCCAAAATGTTAGAGGCGATCGCCCTCATTCAACAGCTGCTGTATGATGCTGATGTTTCATTTAACGGACAGTATTATCAATGCGATCGCTTGACAATTACCCCCAAACCCTTGCAGCATAGAATCCCAGTTTACATAGCCACTGGTGATGATCAAGGTATACAATTTGCGGCTGAAAATTCCTTTGGCTTAATGGGGGGGCCGCCATTCTCCTTAGAGAGATTAAAAAATACCGTCGCTAAATATCGAGCTGTGAATCCTAGTGGTGCTGAGAAACTAGTATTAGCACGGTTCTTTTATGTTGGTAAAACAAACGATGAAGCAATCAGCGCCGCATTACCATTCATCCGTAAATTCAGCCAAAAAATGCAAGCCAACACGGCGCAGATCATCCAGAAAGGCTCAAATCCTCACCAAAAACCATTTGACCGCACAAATATTTGTTTTGATGAAGACTACTTAATTGAGAACTCAATTATTGGTGATGTGAGGACTTGTCGCGACAAAATCACCAGATTTCAGGACGAGTTAAATCTCGACACATTAGCGCTCAAACCCTCCTCCTTTGTTTTGCAAAACAACTTAGAGAGTTTGCAGCGTTACAACCAAGAGGTTCGGAATTATGTCTAAACTACACCAGCTTCCTCCTGATGATTTACCTCCCACCGAGGTAACAAAACAAGATGGAATGCTGCATCTAGAGTTAGAGCGGTCTACTGGTATATGCTTTTTTCAGGCCTGCGATCGCATTACTCAAGTACTCTTATCTAAATGTCAATGGTATCTCACCAAGAATAGTACCACCCTGACACTAATCATTGACTGCCCTGATATAGTATCTTACTGGCATATAGTCAGTAATATTCCCCAGTTAGGAAACAGGCTAGAACGGTTTACCAGTGATGCCAAAATTCGCGTTTATCCTCCCTTTGGCAAAGGTACACCCTTTGAAATCAGGGTGAATGAGATTTCCGCTTATCGGGATTGGCTATAATACCCAACCTGTCCCATCATATTCACCCTTCCCGTCCTGCGGGGAGGGAATTTAACTGAGTTCAACAGAAACTGGGAGAAAATCAGCAACAGTTGCTGATAACCACCCATACCAACTTTCTAAACCCATACCAGTAGTAGCAGAAACCTGGAAAACTTGAATTTTAGGGTTAACCTGTCGCGCATACTCAATACATTTTTCTACATCAAACTGTACATAAGGCAATAAATCAACCTTAGTGAGAATCATAATTTCACTAGCGCGGAACATATGGGGATATTTTATCGGCTTATCTTCTCCCTCAGTCACCGAGAGAATCACTACCTTAGCTTGTTCTCCCAAATCAAATAAAGCTGGACATACTAAATTTCCCACATTTTCAATCATCACCACAGAATTAAGAGGGGGGTTTAACTGCTGTAAACCCCTAGCAATCATAGCAGCTTCTAAATGACAACCAGTACCCGTGTTAATCTGCACAACCTTACAGCCTGTTTCCTGAATCTTTTGAGCATCATTAGCTGTTTCTTGGTCGCCTTCAATAACACTAATAGGTAACTGGTGTTTTAAATCTTGAATCGTCCGGGTGAGCAGAGTGGTTTTTCCAGCACCAGGAGAACTCATTAAATTTAAAGCTAAAATATTCCGTCCTTGAAACCATCCCCGATTCTGGGCTGCTAACAGATTATTTTTAGCTAAAATATCTTGTTCTAAAGATATAGTTGTGCCATGAATTTTAGCATGAATTTGAGACTCTTCACCCTGATGATCATGGGAATGGGTAATTACAGTACCATCAGGTAAACTGTGAGTATGAGTGTGGTGATGATTATGTTCCACCTCACCTGTGGCTAAATTAGTGATTGTAATGTGAGCATTATCAGAGCAACCGCAGGTTACACACATAATTCCTCTATTTCTATTTCTTTAATTTTCAGTTCTTCACCGGTTATTAAATCTAATTCCACGCTACCACAGCTACATATACCAAATGGTTTATTTAAAGTTATTTCCGCTTTGCAAGTACGACAGCGTGCTAAACCAGGGATTATGTTAATTTCTAATATGGCTCCTACTAATACTGTACCTTGAGTACAGATGTCAAAACAAAACTCTATAGCTTCCGGTAAAACCGCCGAAAGTGCGCCAATTTCTAAAACTACGCGGTTAACTTTTGCCCCTTGGGCCTGTTCGCTCACAATAGCGACAATATTTTGTGTAATTCCTAACTCATGCATATTTTGATCAGATTTGAAACCACAGATACACACAGATAAAAATTAACAAATTCTCGGTAATTGTTCCCCCACTAACATATCAACAATTCTTTGAGTCCCAAAAGTTGTTTGTAATAAGACAACTCCCGGAGGTGAAGCAATAACCTCACCAATTATACAAGCATCTTTACCGGCGGGGTGGGACTTCATCGCTGATAATACAGTTTCTGCGTGATTACCCCCTACCACCACAACTAATTTACCTTCATTGGCTAAATATAAGGGGTCTAAACCTAAGATTTCACAAACTCCTTGTACCTCTTCCCGTATAGGAATAGATGGTTCATGGACACGAATACCAACATCAGAACTGAGAGAAAATTCATTTAAAACCGTCGCTAAACCGCCCCGTGTAGCATCCCGCATGGCGTGAACTTCAGGACAAACATTCAGGATAGTTTTTACTAAACTGTGTAATGGTTGACAGTCACTTTCTATATGAGTTTCTAATGCTAATTCCCCACGAGCGATTAAAATCGCCGTACCATGATTTCCCAACTCACCATTAATAATTACTACATCTCCCACTTGGATATTATGGGCAGAAATGTTAATTCCTTCAGGAATTACCCCAATACCTGTAGTATTAATAAACAGTTTATCCGCCGCGCCACGATGCACAACCTTAGTATCACCTGTGACAATCTGCACGCCAGCTTTTTGGGCGGCTAATTTCATACTCCCAACCACCCGGCGCAAGGTTTCTACAGGTAGACCTTCTTCTAAAATTACGCTACAAGTGAGGTATAAAGGTGTAGCACCACTAACGGCTAAGTCGTTAATGGTACCATTAACGGCTAATTCCCCAATGTCACTACCGGGAAAAAATAAAGGGTCTACTACATAGGAATCTGTGGTAAATGCCAGTCTATCACCTTGTGCTGTGAGATGAGTTAACTTTAAACTGGCTTGGTCTTCTAGTTGTGCAAGAATTTGATTATCAAAACTGCTGACAAAAATATCTTGGATTAAATCCCGCATGGCTTTACCCCCGCTACCGTGGGCGAGGGTAATATGAGTATCTCTAAGTTTAGTTTTGGGGGGGTTTTGGGTTTTGTTGTTGGGGAAAATATTCATGTTTAAATATTGAGTCAGCAGCAGTATTGATGATTCTGCTATGGGGTTAAGGCAATTTTTGCGGCTTTTTTACTCATGGCAGCAAGTCTGCCATATTTGTAATAGGCTGCACAGGCTCCTTCGGAGGAAACCATACAGGTTCCTATAGGTGTTTCTGGTGTGCAAGCTGTACCAAATACTTTACATTGCCAAGGTTTTAAGGTTCCTTTCAGGATTTCTCCACATTCACAGGCTTTGTGGTCTCTGACTTTTAAGTTAGGAATAGTAAATTTTAGTTCTGCGTCAAATTGGGCATATTCAGGACGGATTTTTAAGCCTGATTTAGGTATGTCCCCTAAACCCCGCCAGTCAAAGTTTTCTCTAACTGCAAAAACTTGGTTGATGGCTTGCAATGCGACTAGGTTTCCAGCTGGTTCTACTAATCTGTTATATTGATTTTCAACTTCGCAACGATTTTCTACTAGTTGCTGTAGCAGCATCCAAATTGATTGGAGTATATCTAAGGGTTCAAAACCGGAAACTACTATAGGTTTATGATATTTTTGAGAAATAAATTCATAGGGTTCTGTCCCAATTACCATACTCACATGACCAGGGCCAATAAATCCATCTAGTTGTAAGTCGGGGTTATCTAGTAGGGCTTGGAGGGCGGGAATTACCAGGACATGATTAGAAAACATACTAAAATTAGTGATGTTCTCCGCTGCTGCTTGTAAGATGGTGAGGGCGGTACTGGGGGCGGTGGTTTCAAAGCCTAGGGCAAAAAAGACTATTTCTTTATCGGGGTTGTCTCTGGCGATTTGTAGACTATCTAATGGCGAGTATACCATGCGAATATCTGCGCCCCTAGCTTTGGCTTGCAAGAGGCTAGTATGGGAACCGGGAACCCGCATAGTGTCCCCAAATGTGGCGAGGATAACGTTATTATGTTGGGAGATGGCGATCGCATCATCTAATCTTCCCTTTGGCATCACACACACAGGACAACCGGGGCCATGTATCAGTTCTAGGTTATGGGGAAGGATATCTTCAATACCATATTTAAATATAGAATGGGTATGTCCCCCGCATACCTCCATGATTTTAATAGGTTTTTCTAGCTGCTGACCAAGTTTAGTGATTTGCTTGGTTAAAGCTGCGGCTTTTTCCGGTTCTCGAAATTCATCAACGTATTTCATAAAAGTATTTTTGCTGATAGCGTAGCGTGGCGTAACCCGTAGACCTTTAATTACTCACTGCTTGAGCTAGTTCTGCTAGTAGTTGTAATGTTTCCTTTGCTTCTTCCTCATTAATCCGATTCATAGCAAAACCAACATGAACTAGTACCCAATCACCAATACATTTTTCTGGGGGATGTTCTTCATTAACAATACAAGCAATATTGACTTGACGTTTAACTCCACCGATATTAACTATCGCTAATTTATGGTTAATATCGCTGATTTCGATAATTTGACCGGGAATTCCTAAACACATTGTTTTTTTCTGTAAGAATAACCATAGGGTAGCCGTACAACCTTACTTTAGGGGAAATTAACCTCAACAGCATTTTAAGGAAGATTCATTAATTGTGCTGCTGTAATCACCCCCTGTCCCAATGATATATTGCCATCATTGGCAGGAAATAAATTATGGGTCAGTACATGGATACCTAAGTTTTCTAAACCTGCCTTTACCTGTGCTAATAAGATACAGTTTTGAAATACACCCCCTGTTAAAGCCACCTGATTAATTACATTTTCGTGACACAGATGTTTAACTAAATTGACAATAGTTTGAGATAAACTTGTATGAAACTTTCTAGCTATATCTGATGGCTTAACTTGTTTTTGTAAGTCCCGAAGTAAGTCTGGCCACATTGGTTTGGAGTCTATATAGTAAATACTATCGGAAAAATTCACCTCAAAAGGATAAATTAGAGTTTCTTCATAATTATTTAAACTCAGAGGATTAACTAAAGCCTCCATGGCGATCGCAGCTTGTCCTTCATAGCTGCATTTTTCGGGATAAATACCCATAGCAGCTGCTACCCCATCGAATAACCTCCCAACGGAGGAAGCGAGGGGGGAATTAATTCCCTGTGCTAGAGCTTGATTAATCAGCTTTAAGGGCTTTTGCTGTAAAAATTTGATAATTTCCAAGTCAGAATATTCTTGTTGACAAGTCTCCCAAAGATCGGCGCTGAGTAAATGGGCGTAGGTGTTACGCCAAGGTTGATAAATAGCCTGTTCACCCCCAATCATAGCTACAGGCTTAAAAGTTGCTAATCGCTGAAATCGGCGATAGTCTGCTAACAGAAATTCACCCCCCCAAAATGTAGCATCTTCGCCATAACCTAAACCATCTAAAGCAATACCTAAAACTGGGGGTGCATTTAAAGGAATACCATTTTCTGCCATACAAGCAGCAATATGGGCGTGATGATGTTGGATGTGATGCAGTTTAACTTTATTCACAGGTGCGACTTCCTTACCCAGTTTTGTCGCCAGATATTCAGGATGTTTGTCAACAGCGATCGCCTGGGGTTGATGTTCAAATAAATTTAAATAGAGATTGAGGGTATCATGATAGCTATAAAAAGCCCCTGCATTTCCTAAATCCCCCAAATGCTGAGAAACAATCGCCTCATTTTCCCGCAACAGACAAAAAGTATTTTTTAACTGACTACCCATTGCTAAAATCGGCGGTACCTGCTCAAATCCTGGGGGTAACTTCATCGCTGCTGGTGCGTATCCCCTAGCTCTGCGAATGATTTTTACTCTATCATCAACCACCCGCACCACAGAATCATCAACTCGGTTGACAATTTCGCGATTGTGTAAGAGAAAATAATCAGCTATTTTACCTAACTTTTCCCTAGCTTCGCCATTATCAATACATTGTGGTTCATCAGCAATATTCCCACTAGTTAACACAATAGGGCGATTCATCCGCCGGAGAATTAAATGATGTAAAGGCGTATAAGGTAACATAAAACCCAGGGTATTTTGTCCTGGTGCAACTGCAGGCGCAATGGGAAACTCAGCAATTATCTGCCCATCTTCATTTTCCCATGGTTTCTGATGTAACAACACAATCGGCGCAGCGGGACTCTGTAGTAATTCCCTTTCCCTGGGGTTGACTATACAATATTGTTCAATAATAGAAATATCCCGCGCCATTAAAGCCAAAGGCTTATAATCACGGTGTTTACGTTGACGGAGTTTTTGCACAACCCCCTCTTGAGTTGCATCACAAGCTAGGTGAATACCACCCAACCCCTTAATAGCGACAATCTCCCCTTTTTGCAGCAAAGTACAAACAGCATCCACATCATCGAGCATAGAAAACATGGAAGCCGTCACAGGTTGACCATCGGCGCGTTCTAACCAAGCTGTGGGTCCGCAAGTATGACAAGCTACAGGTTGGGCATGAAAGCGGCGATTTTCCACATCATTATACTCCTGCTCACATTCCGCACACATAGGGAACGCAGACATACTGGTATTGCATCTATCGTAAGGAATCCCACGAATAATACTGAAGCGCGGACCGCAGTGAGTGCAATTAGTAAAAGGGTAACGAAAAAACCGACTAAAGGGGTCAAAAATTTCTTGTTGACATTGGGGACAAGTCGCCGCATCAGGAGCAATTTCAGTTTTAATAGAATTGCTGACACTGTGGGAAATCACAAAATCAGGAAAACTCCACTTACCCTGATAAGGTGTGCGAATCAACTCCTGAATTTTTGCCAAGGGGGGACATTCAATATATAGTCGTTCTACAAACTCAGCGATCGCCTCCTCACTTCCAGACACCCGAATCAAAACCCCCTCACCATCATTACAAACTTCACCACACAACCCCCCAGCTTTAGCTAGACGATAAACAGTAGGGCGAAATCCGACACCCTGAACAGTACCACGAACTCTAATTTCTTGGGTTACCACATCTTCCATGGTTCTTTTTTTGCGCCTGAGAATTTAAAAAACTGTTACTGTAACCGCCACAACAAAACCCGATTATTTCCAGAGTCAGCAATCACCGCAGTATTACCGCAAACCTTCACCCCATAACACCAATTTAAACTATCTCGCCTGGGTAACCCAAAATTACGATTTTCACCTTTACTCTGAAAATTTGCTTGTCCGGCGATCGCATCAGCCACCGCCCCCTGCAATAATAATAAAGATTCCCGTCCTTTCCATCCTAACAACCGGGAATTAGCAGTATCAGCAACCAGCAAGCAATCATTACCAACACCTACACCATAAGGCATACTCATACTACCAGCACTAGGAAAATAAACACCTTGATTCATTTCCACAACATCAAAGCTTTGTTGTCCTAGAACCACCGCACAAGGCGCATTATTTTCTGTAGGTATTCCCTCCCAAATCATTACCCGATGATTCCCCGCATCAGCCACCACTAAATTATGATTCCAAATTGTCATATCATGACACCAGCGCATACTCGCAGCAGTAGGAGCACCCCCCCCATTTTCATGGCGCGATATCAGATTTGGTTGTCCCAAAACTAAATCAGCTGGTTGACCATTTTCTGTAGGTAATTCATGCCAAATTAATAACCGCCGATTTCCCGTATCAGCCACAAATAACTTACCTTGATGATAGAAAACACCATAGGGCCAGTGCATAGTATCAGCTGCTGCTAGAGTACCTCTATTGGGTTCACAATGGCTAAAATCAGCTTGACCTAACACTAAATCTGCTGGTACATGACTATCCTCCGGGACATTTTGCCAAATCAATACCCGATGATTCCAAGCATCAGCAACCGCTAACCCATGACCACAAGCACAAATTCCCGTAGGAACACTAAAAGTATTTCTTCCTGGTGAACCTTTAGCATTTTGTCCCTCATGCTGAAAATCCGGTTGTCCAATTACCCAGTCAGCTGGTTGACTATCTCTAGTGGGTAAATTTCGCCATCCTAATAACCGGTGATGTCCTGTATCGGATACCCATAATGGACCGGTTGGAGATAATAAACAAGCACCACGGGGGCCAAACATAGATACCGCACTAGGTACTATAGGCACTGCTAATATTTCTGGTGTAATTATATCACCTAAAATCACCTCAGCACCATGAGGGGATAACAGTAATAACTGGGACGCAGGATTAATATTGATGGGTATGTCCATTAACCGCAGATCAAGATTGATAAATACAGGGTATTTTTTTTGAGGGAACAGGGAACAGGGAATAGGGAACAGGGAATTGGTGTGTACTTCATGAGAATGTAAAAACTGCTGATATTAAAGAGAATATTTAGGCAATTTTACAAACACTTTATCGGTTTTAATGTGTACTGGATAAGACTGTAATGGAATATCCGCAACAGTTAAACATTCACCAGTTTGTAAGTTATACTGAAATCCATGAGATGCACAAGTGAGAATGTGATTATCTAACTTACCTCTATCTAAAGGAGTTGCTAGGTGTGGGCAAGCATTCAGGTAACAGTTAACATTTTCACCATGACGATATAAAATCAGGGAATTCTTGCCTATTTTACCTGTCAATATTCCAGATGGGGGAATTTGATCCACTGTTGTCACTTTCACCCAAGTCGCTGTATCCTCCGGATAAAATGCACTATTGACAGCGGTAGCACTATGATTAACAGCAACAACTTTAGTAATTTCGGGACAATGATTTTTTATCGCCTGTTCCACACTTTGAGTTAAGGTTAAATTGGAAGTGGGACAGCTGCTACAAGTACCAATTAATTTAACTTCTACTGTATCAGGTGCTTTGAGTGCTGAAAATTCTACATCCCCGTTATGGCTTTTTAAGCCTGGTCGAACTTCTGCAAGAGCTGCTTGAATTCTGTCTATTAAAGGTGCTTGTGGCGGTTTAATTAGTTCGTGGTACAGCAGAACTGAATATACTATGTCATCATCTACTGCTCGCCGCAAGGCCGATATTGATTCTTTTTTGACGGTTTTAATTAAACTGGTCAGTGCTGCTTTATGTAAATCTTCAATCGCTCTTTTTAATCCTACAGCTACACACCTTTGGCTTTCATCCCATTGGGATATAATCGCTTCAAATCGGTTAATCTCTGTAACTAATTCTTCCAGCTTGGTCATGAGATATTGGTCGATAGTTGGTAGTATTTGGCTGACTTGGTGATAGAATTATTAGCCAAGTTATCAATTTTCTTATAGGCTCGGTATTTTCCCGCCCTCTCATTTAAATAAAATTTGCTGCAATTAACTACTAAGCGCAGGGTATACAGATGAATACATATAAATCCTGATTCATCTGTATTTGATTAATTGCAGATGGTAGATTTATTTCATTTTGAAATCTTTCAATAAATATGGCATCATGGCACCTGTAATTAAACTAGATACTGTCACTGCTAGGTAAAAAGGGAGTGCAGTTTGAGATAATATCAATATGAGAGAACTAATACCTGAAGCCATGAGAATTTTTTGGAAAAAATCCCATGGGTCACGCAGAAGTTTACCTTTGAAAAATAATTTGGCAGATAGCCATCCCAGTTCTAACATTATGCCTCCTAATAACTGCTGAATAGGTTGAGTAGAGCAAAACTTAATAATATGGCTGGAATCACACCAGCAGGGGCAAATAATGCCCCTAAAGTGGCTGAAAATTGATAGCCAATATCTTTTCCTGCTAATATCATGGCACTAATTGCACCACTAAACATTGATAATGCTGTAGCTATCAATATCCAGGTAATTTCTGTGGTTAGGTTTAAGTTACCATCTGCTAAGTTGGTGAGTATTTCTGTCATGGTGATTCGGTGATAGGTGTAAGTAAATTCCCAACTAATCCATAGTTACGCGCATTTGTACTTCTATATCTTGTATAGCTTGGGTAACAATTTCTGCTTGTTCTTGCTGTTCGTGTTTAGTGAAAATTGCCCAAGCTTCTTGATAGTAATTATATGCTTGGAGGAGGTTTTGAGGATTCCCCAATTCTGGCTTTTCTACATCGTCGGGTAAGTTGAATAAGGCGTTGGCTTTATTCGATATGGTGTTGGCGTATTCTAGGGGGGTGTCTCTGGGGTTACGGACTTTGAGGGCTTCGTCATAAGCTGCGATCGCCCGTAAGTTATTATCCAAAGGATGGGAACTGACTAAATATTGCAAAGCATTACCCAAATTGTTTTGCAACATGGCATATTCACGAGGATGGTCAATTAAGTTAATGTGCTTTAATGCTACTTCAAAGGATTGTACTGCTAACCCTTGGCGTAGGTATTCTTGTTGTGAAGCCATGGGCATAGACAAGTAGGCGATCGCAATATTATTGTATAAAATTGCGTATTCCTGTGGGTAATCCTCCCAAGTAAACACCTGTAAAGCCTGATGATAAGCTTGGATACTGTCGGTCATCCGTGCCAGATTGAATGGTACTAACGACTGCAAAACCAACCCCAGATTCATCTGTGCCTCTGCCACTTCTTCCGGTAATGCTAATTGCTGTAAAATTGGCAAAGCCTGCTGATAATTTGCTTTGGCTTCTAGCAGCAGTTGAGAACCGCCATCAGGTATACTTTGTAACGTCCCTGCCATCCCCACCAAAGCCCTGGCTTGCAATAGGGGGTATTCCTCACCACACATCTGATAGGCTCGGTAATATAGACCCATTGCATTGCGTAAATCTTGGGCGGTTTTGGGCTGCTTATGAAAGCCTTGAGCCATTTCAATCAGCATCTGGATTTTTTCTGCTACTGTGGCCGACTCCGAGCCAATAGCTGCGATCGCTGCTTTTACTGCTGAATCTGTAATAGTGGGGTTCATAACTGCCGTGATTTGGTCAAAGCCCATTAGTGGGTAAATTTATCAACTCGGCGGATGTACACAGGTTTAAAATCCCATAAATCAACACTTGGCAATTAAGCCCAAAATCAAATCCAAGTAGGTAAGAATGAAATCGGCGCTATAGCATTTCCCATGCTCGTGAGGTACAAAGTTTTTTAGTTTTAGGGAGCAGGTAACGAATTAGTGTGTACTTCATTAGACACATCAAAAAGCTATAGATTAGATTAATCTATCTGGAAAATTTAGAAAATCAATTCTTTTACCATAAGGCATCTGTTGAGCAAAATCAACCGGTAAATTGCCAATATTGATATCACCTTTAAACACCTGAAATATTTATAGAATTTCCCATGCTCGTGAGGTACAAAGTTTTTTAGTTTGAGGGAACACCGGAACAGGGAACAGGGAATAGGGAATTGGTGTGTACTTCATGAGCCTGAAAAAGGCTTTAATTTACAAACCCTTTGATCTGATTTAAGCAGAAAATGACGGGCACCGATGCTCAACCCACAAGATTTATGATATTTATTTACTTAAAAACTGCTGTAAAAGGTATTTGTACGTTGGTAACTTCAAGAGTATATTATCTTTTGATGAAGAAAAAATAATCAATTCAAAAATTAAATTATAATAATGAATATTGATTAACAGGTGATACTCTACAAGTCTCATCACCTCCATCAGTGCATAACCAACAATACAAAAATGTGTAGCTAATGACTAACGTACTATGGCTGCAAGGTGGTGCGTGCTCAGGTAACACCATGTCATTTCTCAACGCCGAAGAACCGACAGTGTGCGATTTAATTGCCGACTTTGGCATTAAGGTACTTTGGCATCCCTCCTTGGGACTGGAACTAGGTAACGACTTACAAACCCTCCTCTGGGACTGCTTCCTAGGCAAAATTCCCCTAGATATCCTAGTGTTTGAAGGCAGCGTTGTAAATGCTCCCAATGGTACAGGGGAATGGAACCGTTTCGCCGATCGCCCCATGAAAGACTGGTTAACCGACCTATCCCAAGCGGCTAAATACATTGTAGCAGTCGGAGACTGCGCCACATGGGGGGGAATCCCAGCCATGTCACCCAACCCCAGCGAATCAACAGGGTTGCAATTTCTCAAGCGTCAACCGGGGGGCTTTTTAGGTCAGGATTTTGTTTCTAAAGCCGGACTACCCGTAATTAATATTCCCGGATGTCCCGCCCATCCCGATTGGATTACGCAGATATTAGTGGCGATCGCCACCGGACGCATAACCGACATCGCCCTAGATGAATTACATCGTCCCCAAACCTTCTTCAACACATACACCCAAACAGGCTGTACCCGTAACGTTCACTTTGCTTACAAAGCATCCACAGGGGAATTTGGTCAACGTAAAGGTTGCCTATTTTATGATTTAGGTTGTCGTGGTCCGATGACCCACTCATCCTGTAACCGCATTTTGTGGAACCGTGTTTCCTCCAAAACTCGCGCCGGTATGCCTTGTTTAGGTTGTACAGAACCAGAATTCCCCTTCTTTGACCTCCAACCAGGAACCGTATTTAAAACCCAAACAATCATGGGAGTACCTAAAGAACTACCCCCCGGAGTCAAACCCAAAGACTACGCCGTGTTGACCATGGCCGCTAAAGATGCAGCCCCAGCTTGGGCAGAAGAAGACTTTTTCACAGTTTAGGGAATGGAACTAGAGACCCCATTCCTTAATTAACTACAGGAGAGGAGAATGGCAATTAAAACATTAGATATTTCCCCCGTTGGTAGAGTTGAGGGGGATTTAGATGTGCGCGTTGATATTGAAAATGGGCGGGTAGTCAACGCCTGGACACACGCCGAACTGTTTCGCGGCTTTGAAATTATCTTACGCGGCAAAGACCCCCAAGCCGGATTAATTGTCACACCCCGGATCTGCGGTATCTGCGGTGGTTCCCATCTCACCAGTGCATCTTGGGCATTAGATACACTTTGGGGTACAGAAGTACCCCGCAATGCCATATTGGCCAGAAATTTGGGTCAAATTGTGGAAACAATGCAAAGTATACCTAGGTATTTTTATGGATTGTTTGCCATTGACCTCACCAATAAAAATTACCGTCGTAGTCGCTTTTATGAAGAAGCTTGTCGCCGCTTTGCAGCTTTCACTGGTAAATCTTACGAAATTGGTGTGACAATTTCCGGCAAACCTGTAGAAATCTATGCTTTATTCGGCGGTCAATGGCCGCATTCTAGTTACATGGTTCCTGGTGGTGTGATGTGCGCCCCCACCCTCACCGATATTACCCGCGCTTGGGCCATCCTGGAATACTTCCGCACCAATTGGTTAGAGCCTGTATGGTTGGGTTGTTCCCTAGAACGTTATGAACAAATCCGCACCTATGATGATTTTATGGCCTGGCTAGATGAAGACCTGAATCATCGTGAGTCTGACTTGGGTTTTTATTGGCGCATGGGTTTAGATATCGGTCTTGATAGATATGGCGCTGGTGTTGGTAAATATGTCACTTGGGGATATTTAGCCCATGAGGACAAATACCAAAAGCCCACCATTGCTGGGCGCAATGCTGCCATGATTATGAAAAGTGGTGTATATGACAGCTTCAGCGATACTCACACTTTAATGGAGCAGTCCCAAATCCGGGAAAATACCACTCATTCCTGGTATGATGAAGGTATCGCAGATATTCACCCAACCAACCGCACTACTAAACCCACTGTTAATAACAGTAAAGACTTTGACAATGCTTACTCTTGGTCTAGTGCTGTACGCCACCAAGATTTCGGACGCTTAGAAGCTGGACCACTAGCCCGGCAGTTAGTAGCTGGTGGTAATCACGGCGAATCCTGGCAACACCATGACGGATTTATCCTAGATGTATTTAAGCACATGGGTGGTGCTAGTGTTCACCTACGCCAGTTAGGACGATTGCACGAGATTGTCAAATTATATCGCCAAGCTGAACACTGCTTACGGGAGTTTAAATTAAATGACCCTTGGTATATTAAACCTACAGAAAAAGATGGCCAGGGTTGGGGCGCAACGGAAGCAGCGCGGGGAGCTTTGTCTCACTGGGTGGAGGTAGAAAAGGGTAAAATTAAAAATTACCAAGTAATTGCTCCTGGTACTTGGAATATTGGCCCCCGTGACGGTGAAGGTAAACGCGGTCCGATTGAAGAAGCTTTAATCGGGACACCCATAGAAGATTCTACCGACCCGGTGGAGGTTGGTCACGTGGCGCGATCGTTTGATTCCTGTTTAGTGTGTACTGTTCACGCTCACGATGCGAAAACTGGCGCAGAGTTGGCACGTTTTCGTACTGCTTAGGTGTAGTTTGATGTCTTGGTAGCAGCAAGTTGTTAATTGTTGCTATCCATGATTATTTGACCCACCCTACAAAATATCAGGATCAATTCCCCGGGATTGTAAATAGGCTCTGAGTTTTTCCTTTTCTTGGCGTTCTTGTTCTGCGCGTTGGCGCTCTTGTTCGGCGCGTTGGCTTTCTTGTTCGGCGCGTTGGCGTTCTTGTTCGGCACGTTGGCGCTCTTGTTCGGCGCGTTGGCTTTCTTGTAAAATCTTCTCCACCGCCCAGGGTAACAAGTTACCTTGATTATCCCACCATCTCAACCAATAACCACTGCGCCCTTCCTTGTCCCCCCGCCATGTTCCCAAAAATAGCCCCATACTCTCTACCCAGTGGCGGCCATTTTCATCCGCTGACTTTAACTCATACCGCCCATTTTCTAACTGATAATATTCTAATAGTCCTCCCTCTGGCTCAAAAATTACATACACTGGTACTTGTAAAATTTGTTCATAAAAAAACCATTTACCGGGTGGGTATGTACGTTTGACTGAATATTCCCCCCCCTCTTTATCGGAAAGAAACTCCATGACTATGGCGGGAATATCTCCCTCTAGGTGGGGTGTATAGCTTTTCCTATCTGGTAATATTTCCTTAACTACCGGTACATATAACCAATCCGGGGCTTTAGCAATAAACTGGCCATCAAGGGTAGCACATAGCCCAAAGTTAGCGGCGATTAACATTTGTGGTTGGATAAAACCAGCAATTTCTAAACTTTCTCTTAATGCACCTGCTAATAGTGGTTGTCCTGTATTATCCACCGGTTCATCCTCTAGGTCTAAGTCCTGCGGTAATGGTTCCCAAGTGATGACTATCCCTGGGGGTGATGTGGTTTGACTAACTAGGGAGGATGTTACCATAAACACTACCTGTTATTTATGACGATTATAATCCAATTTTTCAACAATGCCTATTATAAAAATATCGTAGCTTAACATACTAAAAGTAATAGCGGTAATGGGTTAGGCTAGCTATGATGCACCTCACAAAAAAACAATTTACACGGTAAGCCTGTGTCTGATATACCGCTACATAGATATCTCCCTCGCCTCCCTGAAGCCGCACTACAAGAATTCATAGAATGGTGTGTTTTAGAGCAAGCAAAAGCCGCAGAATGTAATTTTACTCCAGACCAAAGTAAGTTGAATAACTTGCCACCCACAGAGTATATTACCCAACTCATTGACCAGTTTATGAAGGTGAAACCTGACCCAATTAAAGCTGGTTTAGTAGCTGCGATCGCTGGGAAAGAAGCTGACCAACATGGTTTATCTGGATTGGCAGTTATAGCCGATTTTATAGCACTTTATGTCAAGTATTTAATTCCTAAAGATGGCAATACTCCACAACAAGCAGAAATGATATTAACGGACGCATCAAAAAAGCAGTGTGAAAAGTTTATGGAAATTGCCAAAAAATATGATGTAAAGTTGTAGTCTTTTCCATAACTGATTATTCAGAGGTTTCGTGTATCACTCGCAGCCTCTGATTTAGCCACCAATGATGACCTAATTAAAAAACTCTTGTTAACTATTATCGGTTGCGGTAACCTCAACCGCAGTGACGACGCTGTAGGCGTAATTATTGCTCAACGCCTACAACAATATCTAGCCCAAAATCCCCATCCCCATGTGCAAGTATATGACTGTGGAACCGCTGGGATGGAAGTAATGTTTCAAGCTAGAGGTAGTCAAGAATTAATAATTATTGATGCTAGTTCCACAGGTTCAGAACCAGGTGCTGTATTTCAAGTCCCCGGACAAGAACTAGAAGCATTACCAGAACCTAGTTATAACTTACATGATTTTCGCTGGGATCATGCTTTAGCAGCTGGGAGGAAAATCTTTAATCAAGACTTTCCCCAACAAGTAACAGTTTACCTGATTGAAGCTGCCAATCTTAATTTAGGACTAGAGCTAAGTCCGGTAGTGCAAAATTCTGCTGATTTAGTTTTTCAAGAATTAGTCAGTAAATTGAATCACTAATTACGCCCAATCACGATAAACTGAAAGTTCATCTACCCTCATTTCAAAAGGTACACCCTGACTATCGGGGGGACAAACCCGAATTTTAGCACTGCTGATAATAGAGTGAAGTAATGTTCCCATGGGGACAATTTTTTGTAAAACCCGCCAGTTAGTAACTTGATCCGGACATTCAATTACTAGTGTCATCGCATTAGCGCGGGTTGTCACATACCAGCGACAATTAGAGAGTAGATTTTGAATGGTGCGATCGCACCCGTGATAAAAATACCTACTAATAGAATACTCTAGTTGTTGCCGTAGTATAATATCTGCCGATGTCGGCTGCATAGGATGAGAATCATCACTATCAAAATAGAAATTATTCTTAGCCATCTCTCGTTATGATCCTAGTTATTTGCCAATAGCCATTCCATAGAGAACATCTTGAGTTTCCTCATCATAAAAAGCACCAATTACAGTACAATTAATTCCCAAATAGTTGCTAACTAAATAAATTTTGTTTCCCACAAAACCAGCTAATTGCATAGCTGTTTGATAATTTGTCTATTCAGATACCAAAAACCAAGTTACAGCGCCACCTCTGACAATGAATGGCCTGATTGACGCATTAGTAACCCGTCTGTTCTCTGAAATCACCCGCTTTGAGCAAATGTGTACCTTTATATAATCCAGGTAACATCCCCTCTACGCGATAACAGAGTAAATTTCGATTTTCTCAAAATCATCTGTTGGTATTGGTTGTGCGATTTGTCGCCAGAGATATAGATAATCTTCTTGAGAAATAAACTGTTTCCGGAAACGTCTCGCTCAACGTCTATTTCACACAATAGGATAAAACTTATCTCTGTCAAAGTTAAACTGTGGCTGTTGTAATGGCTGTACTGGACTCTGCTGCAAAGCGGTTGCTTGATACCTATATTGAATAAATTGATCAGCTTCAAAATAATGTGTACCCCAGACAAAAGAAACCCGCAGTCCCAAAGCTCTAATTGGCTTGTCTTGGATTTGGACTGAGATTACCCCAGCAGTGATAAGCTCTTTATTTTTCAAGCCTAACAACCTATTGACATCAAGTTTATCAAAGTCAAAAATAAGTTGTATATCTTGGTTATGGAGATCAGCTGATGTTGCAATCACCCCTAAATGATGACCGCTATCCAGAAAGCAATATCTTAGTCTCCTATCCTGATATTTCCAACTAGACCTATAATAAACACAACTAATTTAAAAAAAGCATCACTTGATACTTTTTGCTGGTATAATATGATTTTATACTCCATCATCAATTAATTCATAGGTGAGTGCGAGAGAATTATTGTCAACTTCCAAATGATAGATACCATCCACCATTCCCCACATCCCACGAAGTAGATAAACCTCCCTAGGATATAAAGCCCTTTCCTGGGTAACTGCACTAGTTAGCCAGATAAACGAATGCAGGGGATTATTGAGATTTAATTTCACCCCCCTAAAATTTGGCATAAACTTTAAATTAATGGGGATGAGTGTAAGGATCTACATAATTTGGACTCACCTGTACAGATAAGTAATAATGCTTACTAGCATATCAGTAAAGCCTGTCTAAATTATTAACTTTCGGCGTTTTGAAGTAACCTTAATATCTCCATATTGCTAGCTAAATCTATAGCCATACAATCATCAAAATTCCTTAAATTTAAGTTAGGTTTGTGTTGTATAAGTAACTTAGCCACCCCCGTCTTCCCTGCTGATGCTGCATACATTAAAACAGTTGCACCGTTATCATTTTGGTTATTAATATCAATTTCTGTAGCTAGGAGTAAGCTAATTAGCTCATAATGATTACCACAACAAGCAAACCATAAAGCATTATTGCGATCATAATTTTTGGCATTAATATTCACGCCTAAGTCAATTAGCTCTTTGACTACTGCATATACTCCTTCTCTAGTAGCTTTTATCAAGGCTGTGTCGCCATTTTTACCTTGTCGATTTAAGTTATTGGGATTATAACCATTTGCTATCAGCCATTGCTGGGTAACTTCACTCAATTTTTGCTTTTTGATCTGATTCATAACTAATCCTTGATATCCCTAAACGGACTCATCAATTTGAATAGAGGTTTATAGCGAACTAGAAAAAGTCCAGAATAAGATTTACGCAGATTATCATGATTTTTTTGTTGCATCTATCTCCGGTCATGCTGAAGTTTTAGCTGTACCCAAGTTCAGAGATAAATCTTGGCAGGGTTTTTTGAGATTTAAGTTCACTAGCAACAATTTAGCTTATTTATATATTATCACTCTGATAAGTTTGAATTATGAATGATTTATAAAGATCCCCATACATCTGTAGGATAATTGGCTGAAGAAAATCTAAAAATACAGCTAAATTACAAATCTAATAAACTAGATATTTTTTGGTATCGTTTGTATTTAGTCCATGTTGTAGCTTACTTACTGCTACTGATGCCGTAAATGCCTTACAGGATGTCTGAACTTTCTGATTTAATGTGTGATAAATTTGACGAAAATATGCTAAATTACTATATATTCGGTTCTAATATAAATTAACTATTAGAGGTAAGGGGGAAAGTTCGGTGTAAGTCCGGCGCTGTCCCGCAGCTGTAAACCGATTTTAGATTTTTAGTTTGAGATTTAAAACACCAAAAACACCAAATTTAAAATTTAAAATTGCCTAAGTCAGAATACCCGCCGATATAAAAGTAAATTAAGCTACAATCTACGAGGTATAGATGAGAGCAGAACATACAATATTTGTTTGTACAACCTGTGGGAGTAAGTGGGAAGGCGGTAAACGTGTAGGTGAAAGTGGCGGAGAAATACTTCTCAAGCACTTACAAGCACATTATCCCCATTGGGAATTGAACACAGAGTTTAGGATTCAACCGGTAGAATGTATGAGCGCATGCGATCGCTCTTGTGTTGTTTCCTTTGCTTCACATGATAAATATACTTATCTTTTCGGGGATCTGTCTCCTGAGCTATCGCCAGCAGAAGTAGAGGGTATATTCCAGTGTGCTGGTAAATATTATGCACACCCACAAGGTTTGTTACCCTGGGGTGAACGTCCAGAACCTCTCAAGAAAGGAATTTTAGCCCGTATTCCAGCAGTACCTACGCCCTTACAGATAAATTGTACTGAGGCAAAAATCTGTAATTAAAAAAAAGATGAAGGATATACTTCATCCTTCATCTTGATTGCAGTTTAGCAGTGGGTGTAGTAGATGAAAAGATAATGAACCACAGATAAACACAGATGAATATCAATAAATCTTGAGTTTATCTCGGTGAAAACTGCTGTAAGCAAATATTGCTGATAGTAGCGGTTTAAGCAATATTCTATACAAGATATGCTTCTTGGTGGGTCTTAATTGTGCAATTAGAGCGAGGATAGGTAACGCAAAGTAAAGCGAATCCTTTAGATACTTGCTCGTCATCTAAGAAGTTTTGATCAGATTGATCAATTTCACCTTCTACAACTTTTCCTACACAACTCGAGCAAGAACCTGAGTGACAAGAGAAAGGTAATTCAATACCATTTTCTTCTGCTGCATCCACAATGTTAGTATCTTCATCTACTTCAATTGTGGTGTCCAGTCCTTCTTTTTTGTTGATTAATCTCACTTGGTAGGTAGCCATTTTCCGATTCTCCTCAAAATTTAGACGCTTAGATGGATTTCTCGAAGTTTATCTAGTGAACTCTGCGAGTAGCAACGCGGAAGACAGCAGCACATTGATGGGGTTCAATTCCAAGTACTATTTGCAAGGTATCCCCGTAGGTGTGCCATCATCTGTTTTGAAGGATTTTCCGCAACCGCAGGTATCACTTGCATGAGGGTTAGTGAACTTAAAGCCACTTTCCATTACCCCTTCTACAAAGTCGATGATTACCCCTTCTAATAACGGCGCACTTTTGGCATCAACATAAATCAGCACATTCCCCTGCTGAATTACCAAGTCATCTGGTTTTGGTTTACTGGTGATCTCAAGACCATATTCATAGCCACTGCAACCACCATTTTGCACAGATACACGGATACCTTTTTTAGTCTCGTTATTATCAGAGGCTGAACTTCGTAAAAATGCCCGCAGACGAAATTCTGCTTTTTCTGTTAAGCTAACAGCCATTACCTTTCCTGCCGATTTCTAGTGTGGGGATTTGTGTCAATTATGACTAAAGACTACGTTGTACAATTGCTGGTAGCTTCCATTGATGGGGAGTGACCATATCTCCAAGGCGCAGTGTTACCACATACGGGACAAGCGCGATCGCGCTGAGAACGGCGCTTGGCAAATTCCATGCGATTCAAGTCAATGGTCAGCAATTGCGATAACAGAGGTTGACTAAACCCAGTAATCAGCTTGATGGCTTCCAACGCTGTTAGACAAGCTAGTGTCCCAGAGACAGCGCCGAGAACTGAAAAAGCACGTCTGTCCCATTCCGGCTTTTCTGGAAACAAACAGGATAAACAAGGAGTTACACCTGGAATAATGGTAGTTAAGTAAGCCTCCATCCCGTCCATTGCTGCTTCCACCATCGGTTTACGCCAGCGTACACAAGCTTCATTGAGCAAATTGCGTTCTGTAAAATTGTGCGCGCAATCTAGCGCCATATCAGCCGATTGTACCAACGAGTCTACATTTTCTGGGGTGATGTAATCATGAACTACTTCCACCTGGACATCAGGATTAATTGCTTCCAGAGTTTCTTTAGCCTTGAATACCCTTGGCTTACCTACCCAATCATCAGTCATTAAAATCTGACGATTCATATCATCCAAGCGCAAGTCACCACCCCGGACTAGGATTAGCCGCCCAACGCCCGCTACTGCTAAGTAAAGCGCCGCCGTACCGCCTAATCCCCCCACACCCGTAACCAGAACTGTTGCAGACTTCAGGCGTTTTTGAGCTAGTTCGCCAAAATTTGGGAGCATCATTTGGCGACTATAGCGTTCCAACTCGGTAGGCGTTAGGTTGATCACTTTTTACCTCCTAATCAGAAGTGATTTCTGTCAGCGTAACTACATTCTTGGGCTTCTCATTAAACACCTTGAACAGCTTTTGTTCATGGGGGGTTGATTCCAGGAAAACATCATAAGCTTTTTGCAAAGCCAAAGAATATTGATCAAGTCTTTCTTCTGTACTCAAATCAGGAGCATGATCATCAACTTCCGCCATATATTGCGAAAATTTCTTCAAAATATGTAACCGATTTACATTGACAATTTCTTGGTCGTAGGGCAAATTAAAAAAATTAAAAAATTCCTCCGCATCTACCAGCTTTTTGAATTCATTCATAGTTCCACTCATTGAGAATTCTCCAGAATTTTGAGTTGTTGCTTAAGCTCATCTAGCTGTTGATAGATTTTATAAGTCGCAGCCGCCACATCCATAAGTGTTTTGTAATCTGTGGGCAAACCTTCAGCTAAATCATGCAGGTCCATCTTCATTTGACCAGCTTTACTATTCAGGCGCTTAATTTGGTTTTTCAGTTCTGTAATACTTGTTTCGCTCACTAGTACTCCTTATGATCAACACCGCAGAAAAATCCCCATAAACACCTTTGTATCTATTTAGCAGTTTCAGATCCCGGACTTCTTTCATAAACTCCAGACTCTTGAGCATCTACACCAGAAGTCCGGGATCTCCAAAGCTGTTTTAAAGGTTACCTACCTCGGCGAATCTTTTACCTAATTCAATACCTTTCTGCACATAGGCTTCTCCCTCCTGGGCTAATTTTTCTAGGGAGTCAAAACCAAATCTGTGCGCATCACGCAAGGTTTTTTTAGTTAGCAAAAGACGACCAGAAAAAACCAGCGCCCAGCCAAATCCTTCATGACTTAAGTCAAGCACTACCTGAGAAATTAAGCCTGTTTCCTGTTCTACACCAGCCGCTACAGCGCGGAAAAATGCCATAATCCGAGCTTGAGTAATCGGATCAACTTCACCCTCTAGGGAAATTTCCCGTTTCTTCTGTTTCGTAACTACAAAGGGTTTGAGTATTAATTCATCTGACCAGTTACGATAAACGCCATAAGTGTCTTGTCCACGGATTTGCTGGACTAATGTCTTGAGAAAAGGCGAGTTGAAGACTACTGTATCACTGCTTCCGTTCACACTATTATTTGTACTCATACCGTGGCTTAAACTTCAAGTTAATCTGCAAAGTTAGGAGTGGTTTGTCTCAATGCTTTACGCAACCAAGGGGGAGGATTACCTTTGAGGGTTTTTACTAGTTTTGTGAGAACTTCACTAATTTCTTCTGCTTCTGATTTGGCTTTGACTGGGGTAACGCCTTTCTTAATTAAACGGGCTGCGGCACTACCACCAATGGCAGCAACATAAACGATGGTACAATCCACTAAAGCATCAAGTTTAGGGGTGATTTTATCCTCGTTACCATCTTCTTTGAGATCACCCTCAAATTTGAGAGTTTCCAGAAATTGATATCCCTCGTCAGAGATTTCATAAACATCAATTTCTCTAGCCCACCCGAAGTGAGCATTAATATGAACTCGGTCACTGGTGGTAAAGGCAATTTTCATTCTCTTTTTTTTGTGAATTAAGGATCGGGTATTGCGTGTAGGGTATGGGGGATTGAGAAGTAATTGATTCTTAATCCCCATTCCCTAAGTTCCATAAGTGTTTAACTCTCTCTTCTTCAGCCTCTAAAAATAGATTACCAATGCCAAATAACAGCTCTATAGTGCCTCGGTAGCCCACTTTAGTAAAGTATCCATTACCCAAGCGGTCGTAAATGGGAATACCTAGACGATAGAGAGGAACTGAGAGACGTTTCGCGATCGCACCTAGATTAGAATTTCCAATCAATAAATCAGAACCCAGGGCTAATTGCTCAAAATCATCTAAATCGCCGATGGTGACACTTTTTACCGGGAGTTTTTCCAACAGCGGCGATCGCGTCGTAGTCACCGCCCCATGAATTTGACTTCCCATGGATTGCAGAAAGTTAACCATTGACCATAACAAATCCGGTTCTAACGCCAAAGACACTCGCTTGGCACTAAAGTAAAAATGACTATCTAACATCGCATCTTGTAACTGGCGACGTTGACGGCGGTATTTTTCCGGTACGGGATTGCTACTGAGAATAGATAATGCTTGCAGGAACTCATCTACCGGTTCCAATCCCGTCAGTTCACCAAACACCTCGTAGGGGATATTAAACCGCTCCTCCAGGATTTTAGCCGCCGGTCGCATACTCTCGCCCAAAGCGATGGTAAAGGCTGAACTACCTACATCTCGTAGTTGTTTTAAGGTAGTACCACTAGCTGTAATAGCAGTATAACCATCTTCTAAATGACCATCAAGAGAAGCCCCCAGGTCAGGAACAAAGATTGGCACTAAGCCAAAGGCTGTTACCATCTCTTTAATTTCCTGTATATCCCCCGGTGTAAACGCAGAACCTGCCAAAATAGTAACTTGTTCAGTTCTGATACCACCAGCTTGGGGGATTTCCCTGACTATACTTTCCACAGCCGCCCCAAATCCATCTTGCAACGCCCCCTTAAAGTCTGGGGTAGTAGCATATACAATGGGCAGATAATTTAGGGACTGATGGCGATCGCGGATTTCCTTGAGAAACCGCTCTAGCTCATCTCCTCTAGTTTCCGTCAGTCCTGTACTACATAAACCAATAATTTCGGGACTGACCTTCTCCACCAAAGTGAGAATTGCTTGTTCCACATTCTCCTCACCACCCAAGATAGTAGTAACTTCGGTCATGGCTGTAGTGGCTAGGGGAATAGCTTCCCGAAAATGCCGTACAAGCACAACTTTAGCGAAGGCAGTACAACCTTGGGAACCGTGAAATAAAGGAATCATCCCCTTCAAGCCCAAAAAAGCTAAAGATGCACCTAAAGCTTGGCTTTGTTTCAGGGGATTAACTGTAAGTGGTTTATGAGGAAGATTAACAATCGCCATGGCATTTATACTTATTCGTTGGTCTATTGGAGATCCCGGAGTTCTGGTGTAGATGCTCAAGAGTCTGGAGTTGATGAAACAAGTCTGGGATCTGAAACTGCTAGTCGTTGGTCATGAGCCTACAACCCTTCCCCTCATCTCTCAGACTCTTCCCAAGGGGCGGGTTTACGTATTTGTTCCCAAATAGGGCTATACAGAGCCTCATATAATTCCCGTGCCATCTCCACCATACCCACATAACCAGCATAGGGATGGTGGCGTTCTTGGTTGATATCCAGGAAAGGAATCCGGGCTTTTAACGCCGTGTATTGATTACGACCCCCGGCGATCAACATATCAGCGCCGGTGTCCTTCACCAGCTTTAACAATTCCTTAGCGTTACCCTTCTCCATCATGATGCCATCATTACCAATCAACCTCTTGATCCGGGCTTTATCTTCCTCAGTACTTTTTCTAGTACTAGTAGCAACGACTTCTATACCCAAGTCCTTAGCTGCGGAGATAATCGACCAACTCTTGACACCACCGGTATATAATACAACCCGCTTACCTTGAAGTCGAGCGCGATAGGGAGCCAAAGCCAAATCAAGAGCTGCAGTTTCTTGGGCAATTAACTTTTCTGTGCGCTCCTGCAAATCAGCATCGCCCAATTGCGCCGCAATATTTCGCAGACAGCGATTCATATCATCAATGCCATAGAAAGACTCTTCAATGTAAGGAATGTTGTAACGTTCCTCCATCTTTCTAGCCATATTCAGCAACGCACGGGAACAGATCATCACATTGAGCTTGGCCCGGTGGGCGTAACGAACCTCGTCATAGCGAGCATCACCCGTTATTTTAGATAAAACACGAATGCCTAACTTTTCCAGCAGTGGTGTGACTCCCCACATTTCCCCGGCAATATTATACTCACCGATCAAGTTAATATCATAAGGTGTAGTTGTTTCCGGTTCTGCCGTACCAACTACATATTCCAGCAAAGCCTCACCACCAAAGCGGTTACCCAGGTTCTTACTACCAATGAACCCCGGAGCAATCACAGGAATCACAGGGGTACCAGTTTTCTCAGCCGCAGCCTTGCAAACAGCATCTATATCATCGCCAATCAAAGCAGTGACACAAGTAGCGTAGACAAAAATGGCTGGGGGATTGTAGCGTTCTTTAAGTTGCAGAATCGCCTGATAGAGCTTCTTTTCACCCCCGAAAATCACATCATTCTCACTCAAATCGGTAGTAAAACCCATCTTGTAGAGTTGGGGACCAGAGGAAAGACTACCACGACTACCCCAAGAATTACCAGCACAGGCAATAGGCCCATGGACCAAATGAGCCGCATCAGTGATTGGCACCAAAGCAATCATTGCACCATCAAAAGCGCAACCTCCTTGAGCCGCACCGGGCTGGGCTTGTTGGGTACAAGACTTATTTTTCTTCTCACCCTGTTTGTGCTGATTGTGTTCACATCCCGACTCACTCAGCAGCTCATTAATTTTGCCTTGGGTAATTTTCATGTCTCTTCTCTTGCTAGATCGACGTGTTAAATAGTAACTAATAGACTGCTTGCAAAACTCCTCTCCCGACCACATTCACACCGGATAAACCATTAATAATAATCTGTGTTCATCTGTGGAATACTTATCATAAAATGTACTTTTGCAAGAGCATTAAAAAATCAATATCACTGCCTAACAAATATACTTGGTGACATCTTCCCCACGTTCATCAGCCAGAAAAGATAAAGCCCGAAAACGCATAGCCACCAACTCATCATATACAGGATTGAGTTTACACAAAGCCGGAATATGGAAAGTCCGACCGAATAAATTAACATTACGCTCAAAAGGACAACAGCAAGGAATGACCTGGCAGATTATATGAGCAAGATGATAATTTCTCACTTCAATCCCATCTATTAAACCACGCAGAGGATTGAAGATTTTCTGAAACCAACCAGACTTTTGATAGTTAGGTGGATGGTAATGATGATCAGAGTGAGTATGATGTATAGTTTCCATAATAGATACCTCCATTAAAGATGTAATTTGCTAGAAAAAGGTAAGTAGTGGCTCTAGGGGCGCTGGGGATGAGTATCACCCTTTTTGCCCCTAGCCCTTACTCCCCTTCCTTACCTTTGATTAGCACTCTGCAATTCTTAGCGAATCAAGTCGTAAGAAATATCTGTTTTAGAAGGAATATTGGTGTTGCGATCGATTTCTTCAAAGATTGTATTGACAATCCAGTTGAGCAAGTTGATCACACCTTGATAACCGATAGTGCTGTAGCGGTGTAAGTGGTGGCGGTCCATGATAGGATAACCAATTCTTACCAGGGGAACCTTACAATCACGCCACAGGTACTTACCATAGGAGTTACCAATCAGCAAGTCTACAGGTTCAGTGAACAGTAAAGAACGCATATGCCATAGGTCTTTACCACCCCAGATGGTTGCGCCTTGACCAAAAGGACTAGAATCTAGTAGAGCTTGAAGTTCTTTTTCAAACACATCATTGGAGTTGTGAACCAAGATATGCACAGGTTCAGCACCCATTTCTAACATGAAACCAACTACGCTGTATACCAAGTCTGGCTCACCGTAGATAGCGAAGCGCTTACCGTGTAACCAAGCGTGGGAGTCGGTCATGGCATCAACTGCGCGACCGCGTTCGATTTCCAACTCTTGGGGAATGGGCTTACCGCTCAATTCACTGAGTTTCATCAAGAACTCGTCAGTAGCCTTAATACCCCAAGGACGGGAAACTACAACTTCTTGCTTCCATTCTTTTTCAATGTACTCACGGGTCTTAACTGTGGAGTGCGCTTGCAGAAACACTGTAGCCTTAGCGTTGATGGAGTCTGCGGCATCTTCCAACTTAGTACCACCGGGATACATATCGAATTCACCTGTGTTGGGTGAATCCAGGTAGTCACTGTTATCAGCTAGAATGGTGTAGTCAAAACCGAATAAACCTGCAATACGCTTGATTTCACGGTTGTTGCCTACGTAGGTGTCAAAACCTGGGATAAAGTTGATTTTGCCATTGCTGGTAGCTTTCTTCTGACCTGCGGTGAGGTTAGAAAGAATACCCTTCATCATGTTGTCGTAACCAGTGATGTGGGAACCAACAAAGCTAGGTGTGTGAGCATAAGGGACTGGGAAATTCTTAGGAACTGAACCAGCATCCTTAGCGTTGTTGATGAACGCTTGTAAGTCATCACCAATAACCTCAGCCATACAGGTGGTGCAAACAGCAATCATCTTGGGCTTGTAGAGTTGGTAAGAGTTAGCCAACCCATCAATCATGTTCTGCATACCACCGAATACCGCTGCGTCTTCAGTCATGGAAGAAGACACACCAGAGAATGGCTCTTTGTAGTGACGGGTTAAGTGGGTACGGAAGTATGCAACGCAACCTTGAGAACCTTGTACAAAGGGTAAAGTGCCTTCAAAACCCACAGCAGCAAAAATTGCACCTAAAGGTTGGCAACCTTTAGCAGGGTTGATGGTTAATGCTTCACGAGCAAAGTTCTTTTCGCGATATTCCCAACCCTTGGTCCATTCTGCAACCCGTTCGATTTCTTCGGGGCTGTGACCGTTTTCAAATTCCTTCTTGTTTTGGAAGAGTTGTTTGTACTCTGGTTGGTGAAATAACTCAACGTGGTCTTGAATTTTATCTGGATTCTGAGGCATTTGCTGGTTCTCCAAGCTTACATGATTCGTTAGTAATTGGGAAATTTGACCGGAATTTAAGGATGGGGGTGGGAATGTCACTCAAAATTCAGAATGCAAAAATCAAAATTAACTTTTAACTTTTGAATTTTGAACTTTGAATTCCCAACTCCTCCCCTGGGGCTAAGACCCCAGGCCATCCCTATTTATCCTTTTCCACTGATTTAGGCGGTAGCTTTGGCTTTAGCTTTAGCGTCAGCCTTTTTGCTCCAGGGAGCGCCAATTAGTCCCCAGGTTGGGCTATTGAGTGCCAAATCCATATCGCGAGCGAAGATAGCGAAGCCATCATAACCGTGATAAGGACCGGAGTATTTCTTTTTATGGTTTAATAGCTCTAAATGTCTTAATGTTTGTGGTAAGCAATGGTAGTGATAAACATTGTTTGCTGATAACACATTTATTTTTAGGCTAAATATAGGCTAAACCATAGCGATGCATCATCAGGGTAAAGACAAGTATCAAGAAGCTTTTACAGACTTAGAACCATTTCCATCTACTGACGGCAGTTTTCTCGGCTCCAGTCTGCAAGCACAACAGCAAAGAGAACACATGAGAACAAAAGTATTAGTAGAGTTAGAACAAGTAAATCTGCGCTTGAAATCTGCAAAGGCGAAGGTAACGGTGAGAGAATCAAATGGAAGTCTGCAATTACGGGCGACCTTACCAATTAAACCTGGGGATCAGGACACAAGAGGGACTGGAAAAAAACAATATAATCTCAGCTTGAATATTCCGGCTAACTTGGATGGACTGAAAACGGCTGAGGAAGAAGCTTATGAATTAGGTAAGTTAATCGCTAGAAAAACCTTTGAGTGGAATGATAAATATTTAGGTAATGAGGCAATTAAACAAGAATTTAAAACTATAGGTGAGTTATTAGCACAGTTTGAGGAGGAGTATTTTAAAACTCACAAACGCACTACCAAAAGTGAACATACTTTTTTTTATTATTTTTCCCGAACTAAGCGGGTTACTAATTTAGAGGATTTAGCAACACCTGAAAATTTAATTAGTGCAATTACAAAAATAGATAAGGAATGGGCAAGATATAATGCTACCAGAGCTATATCTGCATTTTGCCAAACTTTTAAAATTGAAATAGATTTATCTCCATATTCTAAAATCCCGGAGAATAATTCCCGGAATATACCGACGGATGCTGAAATAGTGGCGGGAATTATTAAGTTTGAATCTTACTTAAATCACAGGGGTAATCAAGTTAATCAAAATGTCAAAAATAGCTGGCAACTTTGGCGGTGGATTTATGGTATGTTGGCGGTGTTTGGGTTGCGCCCGCGGGAGTTATTTATTAATCCTGATATTGATTGGTGGTTAAGTCCAGAAAATATAGATTTTACTTGGAAAGTTCATAAAGATTGTAAAACTGGGGAAAGACAAGCATTACCATTACATCAACAATGGATTTGGGAGTTTGATTTGAGAAATCCTGTATATTTAGAGATGTTGGCAACTGCGATTAGTAAGAAAAATCAGAATAGTCATGCGGAAATAACGGCATTAACTCAACGAGTTAGTTGGTGGTTTCGGAAAATTGGGTTAGATTTTAAGCCTTATGATTTACGTCACGCTTGGGCGATTCGGGCGCATATTTTAGGGATACCAATTAAAGCCGCTGCGGATAATTTAGGTCATAGTGTGCAAGTGCATACACAAACTTATCAGCGTTGGTTCTCTCTGGATATGCGGAAGTTGGCGATTAATCAGGCTTTGAGTAGGAGGAATGAGGTTGAGTTAATGCGGGAGGAGAATGAAAGATTGAGGTTAGAGAATGAAAGATTGAGGTCGGAAAATGCAGGGTTAAGGTTGGTTGAGCAAATAATCAACACTCGATGACTTACAAAAGCGATCGCAAGCTGGTATGGCGATCGCCGTTTTGATAGTCTGTTGATGCGATCGCACTCTTAGCCAATCAAATCAAAATTTTAGTCTAAAAGAAATACATGAAAAAATGTTTATCATTTGACAAATTTACCAATCAGGAAAATTTAACAATTACCCGAATACATATAAATTAAGATATTGAATATTGACTGTCAGCAATAATCAATGTTATTGTAGAACATAATTAATTGAATTTAGGCTAAAAATTAACTTATATTAAATCTATAATTGCATCACCCTAATTTAACGCAGCTTTCAAGCAGCGTGACCAGGTTCGGAGTAATCCCAAGAGTGCATTTGACGGAAAGGTAGACCCATCTTTTGGAAGACGTACTTCTCTTTCACACCGGAAGCAATTAAGTCTGGTTTAAGAGCCTTAACAAACTCCTCAAACTCGTAAGCAGTTACGTCGTCGTAAACGATGGTGCCATTTTCGATGTAGTGAGTGGTACGTTTGTAGTCGTCGTTATGAGCGAACTCATAACCAGTACCAATCATTTTCATACCCAAGTCTTGGAAAGCTGGGACAACGTGGCGAGGACGCAGACCACCAACCATCATGGCGACAGTCTTACCTTCCAAACGGGGGCGATACTTGTTAACGATCGCATCCATGGTAGGCTGATACTTAGCGATCACCTTCTCAGCGTTTTCTTGGATCTTGGAGTCAAACTTAGAGGCAATTTCCCGTAAGGACTCAGCAATCTTGGTAGGACCAAAGAAGTTGTATTCTAACCAGGGAATACCATATTTCTCTTCCATGTGACGGCTGATGTAGTTCATCGAGCGGTAACAGTGGATGAGGTTCATCTTGACGTTGGGGGTCATCAACATTTCGTTGATGGTACCATCACCAGACCACTGAGCAACTACACGCAAGCCGATTTCTTCTAGTAAGATCCGGCTAGCCCAAGCATCACCACCGATGTTGTAGTCACCGATAATGGCTACGTCATAGGGGGTAGATTCAAAGTTAAGTGTACCGTCAGCCTTAGCTTTGTCAGCTCTGGGGAATACCCAGTCACGAATCATGTCGTTAGCGATGTGGTGACCCAAGGACTGGGAAACACCGCGGAAACCTTCGCAACGTACAGGAACAACAGGCTTATCAATCTCTTTTGCTGCTTTTTTCGCTACAGCTTCGATGTCATCCCCAATTAGACCGATGGGACATTCAGACTGAATAGAAACACCACGGTTTAGAGGGAATAATTCTTCCAACTCTTGGATTAATTTCAGTAGTTTTTTGTCACCACCGAAAACGATATCCCGTTCTTGGAAGTCAGAGGTAAAGTGCATAGTACCAAAGGTATCAACACCTGTAGTACCAATGTAGTAGTTACGACGACCAGACCAAGACCAGTAACCGCAACCTACAGGACCGTGGCTGATGTGGATCATGTCCTTAATAGGACCCCAAACCACACCCTTAGAACCTGCATAAGCACAACCACGGGCGGTCATTACACCAGGAAGAGATTTGATGTTAGACTTAACGCCGCAATCGCTCTTACCTTCTTCAAATACGTTTAAGTGCTTTTCGCGTTTTTTCTTAGCTTTATCAGGGTAAGCTTCTAGAACTTCTTTAATAAGTTCTTTTCTTTCTTCGACAATCTTGTTGTTTTCTGGAGGTGTCATTTTAGCCTCTCAAGTTAGTAAGGATCTGGGGATAAGGTAGATGGAATTCCCCTAAAGG
Source organism: Anabaenopsis tanganyikae CS-531 (assembly GCF_029891675.1). NCBI lineage: Bacteria > Bacillati > Cyanobacteriota > Cyanophyceae > Nostocales > Nodulariaceae > Anabaenopsis > Anabaenopsis tanganyikae. The sequence goes on along the minus strand of NZ_JANQDF010000030.1, from coordinate 30,106 downwards.
ATAAGGGGAAGGTCAAAGGTAAAAGGTCAGAGATAATTCTTACCTTTTCCTTTTTCCCTGTGTATTATTACTTAGCTGCTGCTTTATCTGCTGCTAACAGTTTTTCTGCTTCTTCGTCGCTTTCGAGAATACCGAACTCGATCAACAGTGCTTCTAATTCATCCATCTCGATAGGAGTGGGGATGGTGAGGTTTTTGTTGTTGATGATCTTCTTAGCTAATTCACGGTATTCATGAGCTTGATTGCTGTCAGGTGCATACTCGTTAACTGTCATCCGACGCAATTCAGCGTGTTGAACGATGTTGTCGCGGGGTACGAAGTGAATCATCTGGGTGTTCAAACGTGCAGCCAGAGTTTCAATCAATTCGATTTCGCGGTCAACCTTACGGCTGTTACAAATCAAACCACCTAAGCGCACACCGCCGGTGTGAGCATATTTAAGAACACCACGAGCGATGTTGTTAGCAGCATACATCGCCATCATTTCACCGGAGGTAACGATGTAGATTTCTTGTGCTTTACCTTCACGATCAAGAGCGGTAATATTATCCTTATAGGCTGTAAATGTTCATTTTTAACAATGTTTGCTGTCATCATTGTCAATGATGAACAGTTTTTTTATCAGGGTAAATCTAGGGTATGAACAGAACACAGGAAGCATTTGCCGATTTTCACCAAACAGCCAGGAGCGATGGGGGATATATAGGTAGAATGCAAGCAGTTACAAATCAAGAAAATCACCTGATAGCAAAACTAGAAACGGAATTAAAAGCCGTAAATAATAGACTCAAAGCTGCTAGGGTGAATGTTTCCGTCAGAAAATCTGGTAAGTCACTACAACTGAGAAGCACCCTACCCATTAAACCAGGAGATTTTGACAAAAACGGTATAGGAACAAAGCAATATGATATTTCTTTGGGTATTCCCTTTAATTTTGATGGCTTACGGACTGCAGAAGAAGAAGCCTATGAGCTAGGAAAGTTAATAGCCAGAAAACAGTTTCAATGGACTGAAAAATACTTAGGTAAAACTCGCAATAAAGTTACCAACAAAACTATTGGTGATTTAATTGCAGATTTCGAGGTGAATTATTTTCAAACTAGAAAACGTAACCTGAAAAGTGAAAATACATTTAGTAGCTATTTTTATATTGCTCAAAAACACCTACCCAAAGAAAAATTAGCAATAGATATTAACTTTATTACAGCTGTAAAACTTTGTAATTCTTCAGATAGTGTGAAAAATGAGCTAATTAAAGTTATTCGGGTGCTGTGTAAATCTTCTGGTTTAGAAGTCCCAGAACTGAGTAATTTAAAAATCAAACCTACTGCTCAACGTCAGCGTGATATACCCAGGGATGTAGATATAGAGCAAGAATATCTCAAGTTTGAAACCTACTCAATCAACCGCCCTAGTAAATTACTCACTAGGGAAGATAGGAATAATTGGAAACTATGGCGCTGGGTATACGGAATGTTAGCCACCTATGGATTAAGACCTAGGGAAATTTTTGTTAATCCTGATTTAGATTGGTGGTTATCTTCAGATAATATCATTAATACTTGGCGAGTAAATCAAGAGTGTAAAACCGGTGAAAGGGAAGCTTTACCATTATATCCCCAGTGGGTAGAAACCTTTAATTTAAAGACTGACACAGAGGCTATTGAATTATTAAAAGCCAAAATTCACGGTAAAGTTACCAATAAACAAATTAACTCTGCTCGTCATGGTACGGACAGATGGTTTAGATTTGTGGGTATTCCTTTTCAACCTTATGATTTACGCCACGCTTGGGCGATTCGCGCCCATTTAATGGGGATTCCTATTAAAGCTGCTGCTGATAATTTGGGTCATTCCGTAAATATGCACACATCTATTTATCAAAGGTGGTTTAGTTTAGAAAATCGCAAGGTGGCTATTGCACAAGCTATTAATAAAAAGTCGCAGATGGAAGAGTTGCAAGATATGATTTTTCAGTTGCAACAGGAAAATGAACGGTTGAGATTTGAAAATGAACGCTTGCGTTTACGGTTGAATGTCTAGGTTTAACAGGTGAGGTTAATTAGATGGTTGGAGAAAATAAATTTATTTTAAATTTAAAATAAATTTTAGGGTGTGTTGTCGCCCAGCACACCTCATGCTTAATCATTTGGTAAACCTAAATCTGGTAATTCTTCTACAATCTTCACGGTTTCTAAACTAACGGTAATGACTTGTTTAACTAACCTGACTATATACTGCTCATCATCAAGGCGGTTGGGATCATTGGTAATTCCGCTGAGTTTATCTGTCTTAACTTGATATTGGTCTATAATCCAATCCAGGGCGGAACGGTTACCCAGACGGTAGTTAAAGACTTCTGGGGGTATACCGGTTAGGGTGAGAAAATCATTATATTTGATTTGGGTTTTATCTTTGGATAGGCGCATTTTTTCCACAAGCCAATAAGAGTTCACAACTTAATAGTAAGCAGCATTGGTTTTTGAAGAAAAAACTTTAATCTTCTTCAAATTCACCGTCGAAATCAGTCAGTGATGCCTCTTCTGTTTCAATTTTATCAATTTCTTCATCAATCATTCCTAGTTCCTTCTTAGCAAATACACGCCGCGCCCGTTTATCTAAGATTTTGATAATGTTAGTTTTATCTCGCTTGATAGATTCAATATCTTCTTTTTGAATTAGCACCATATAGTAACGAGACACTTCCATCATCCGATAGGCATACTGAAAAGCATCTCTGGTAAACTCCCCAGTAGTTACAATCATAACCACATCAGCCCCAGTTACAAAAGTCATACCAACTTCTTTAGCTAGCACCTCAACATCTACCCGCTTTGTATTTTTGCATTGAATTTGCCAACGGTGATAAACAAAGCGGTCTGATGCAGCTAATACATCTACTTCACCTTGGCCTGTTTCATAATCCCTTTTACGCCACTTAGTAAAACGTAGGCTAGTTAGACGAATCATCCAGATTGCAAGTAATTCTAGGGCTTTACCCTTAATATGCTTATCAGGATGCTCTAAGTCTTGGATAACATCATCAAAGCTACGATTTAGTTCAGTTTGTGATATTTCTGTCATGTCTGCCATTGATTCTAGCAGTTTAGACAGTAATTCTTTCTGTGCTTTCTGAGTGAGCTTGACAAGATTGGGTTTAGCACCCCGTCCCCCTGTTGTTTTTTCGGTTTCAATTAATCCTGTATTTACGAGAGGTTGAATAATATCTTTCACAAATGACTTGGAAGGAAATCTTACTTTATAAACGCTGATACAATATTTAACAATATCATTCCATTTCGTTAATTCTGTAATACTCATCTGAAGCATTGCCAGCAGAAAATACTTTTGTTCTGATGTGAGTGTATAAAGTTCATCAATATAATCCTTATCAAGTTCCAAAATATCATATACTTGATCCCAGTTAATTTGATATTGTCTTTCAAATACCCCAGCTTCTTGTAACCATTGCCTCATCGTGCTGACATATATGGCATTGGGAGATATAGAATAACCCATCTCTTGTAATTCATAACCAATTAAATCCAGCTTTGGTTGATCACCTCTACTATTGATTGCCTCAACTGCTGTTAAAAGTGACATTCCAGTTAAATTTGTTAGAATATGGCGGGCAAAAATTCTTGCTACTTCTTGGGGATTGTCACGATTTTCTAAAATCTCATTAGCGAGGTCTGATACTTGATACTGCCAATCATCATCTCCAATTGACTCAACTAATTTATAAGCACGTAGAGAGAGAAATGTATTCATAGCTAGTTTACTACGATTATCTTCTTGCTGAGAGTTATTTTCTCTTGAGTGATTAGAGTAGTATGTTCTTGCAATTTCCTCCTGTAGGGCACGACGGTTTGGCTGATAAGATTTACATAGTTGAATCAAATCAGTTAATTTCATTGTTTTTGGTTCAAACTGATGCCCATAAGTAAATTTAAGTGTTTTGTCTGCCATTTTGATATTTTGTGAGTCAAATATGTCTAATTGATATGGAGTATTTTTATCAGTTTTTGCAGAAATATTAACAACATCAGATGCTAATTTTAAAGCTTTGGCTTTGAGTGCTTTTTTATCTACAAGTGGAGTAACAACCAATGGAGCATCAATTTCAAATCGGAACTGCGATGTTTGAATATAATTTTCATCAAGTTCAAATGCTAACCACCGCCGATCTAGTGTTTCCGCAACGCGGCCTGTAGTATTTGATCCCGCAAATGGATCTAAAACTAAATCACCTGGTTTTGTGCACAGTCCAATTACAAACTCAGGTAAAGCTTGAGGAAAGCGGGCGGGGTGAGGTTTAATACCTTCTTCTTTACACCGCCTTTGATAGTAATCATTCGATGCTGTATTAGAAGCTGAAATGACATTTACAGGTTGTAGCATGTCATTTTCTAAAATCCAATTAAACTCACCTAACACTGGTTGACCAATCAATCCAGATGAACCAAATTCGGAATCAATAATGATATTTGGGGGAATTGCGCCACCACGGTCATTTTTAAATTTCTTGGAAATATCATGGCCAGATGGGCGCAGTTTTGCTTCATACCCATTTTTTAATAGGTTTTTCATAGCATCACTATAAGGGCGTAAAACCCGCTTATTATTTGCTTGAGGATGGGTATCTTTCGACAGCCACCAAACAGTATTTACAGCATCTTTCACCCGTTCTCTACGTACTGTCACCCACTCAGCAGGAGTAGGAAGTTTTGCAGGGTTGTACCAAAAAAGCTCCTGAGCTAGATGAAAACCTAATCCGCCCTGGGATTTTGGTTTGCATAATTCTACAACTAGCTCAAAATGATAAAGTGATCGCACTGGTACTCCCTTATGCCAAGTACCACCAATATCTATCACCAGCGAGCCTTGAGGCTTGAGAACACGGTAAAATTGACTGGCAAAGGTCTTAAACCATTTAATGTATTCATGAGCATCTACATTACCATACTCTTTTTTACGCACTAGAGCAAAGGGAGGGGAAGTACAAATTAAGTCAATACACTCATCAGGTAACTCTCGCATCAGGTCTAGGCTGTTACCTAAGTAAGCAGCACCTAAATGAGTAAAATAGTATGGCTTACTAGTAATATTTATGAAATTATCAAAAATTGTTGGAGTACGCATAATCCTATTATTCTATAAAAGTCGAAGTAAATATATACAGTTACAAATTTTCATAAAAATCAGTATAAAAAATTGTAACTTTGTATAGCAACCCCATGTAATAGTGTATGTTAATTATAACTCAGTATTTAAAAATGATAGAAGAAATGGATTTAATTAAACTTGTCATCGAAGTGGATGAAGAGCTTATTCAAAAAGGGATAGAACCCTATCAACGTCCTCTATCTGCTTACCTAGTCATTCTACAACAACGTTTGAAAATCAGCAGCAGTGTCATGTGGGATGAAGATCCCTTATTCAAGTTTGTCGAGCAAATATACAAAAAATTGTATCGTTTCACAGATCTGGTGATGCCACCTATGCATCTAGGAGCATTTATGTTTCGTGATGTATTTTTTCCTCTACGTATACCACATATTTTTGGGTCACCAGGAATTAATCCGGTAGATTTTCTAGACATCCCTGAAAGACAGAAACAATGGCTGTTTGATGATCAACAGGCGGGGTTAACATTCTTTGATCAGGTCATCGACCTGATGGATTTTGTTTATGGACTCGATGATATTGAAAAAAGAGGGAACCTACCAAATAAAACAGTGGAATTGTGGTATCTGGGAAAAGGGCAGCTTGAAGCCTCAGCAGCAACGCTTTTAGGTTCATTCAATAAATATGTGGTCATCCAAAACTGTTGTCTTGCCACTGAGTTACTTTTGAAGGGTGCTTTAATAGCTAAGGATGTTGACGAAAAAACTTTGAAAAGCAATTCCTATGGGCATAATCTTAAGAAGCTGGTAGAAAAAATTGCTGAAAAGTTACCTGGTATGAATACAGAAACCTTGGCGTTCGTAGTCGAAAGATTACCCCACTACGTTAACACTCGATACGAGGCTCAGAACTTTTCACGCTTGCAGCTTGGAGAATTTTTAATGAATACTCAATTTGTCAGTGGTGAGATTTTGCGTCAGTTCTCGAATCGTAACTGTCGAAAAGACTTTACAGCAATGCCGAATGGAGGCTGGAACTTGACTAATCGCACATTCCCAAAGAAAATTATTGCGGGATATTAGTAACCCGGTTATCAAAATTTATGTATACCTCTTGACACTAGGAGGTAAATAGGGTAAAAAGATGAATTAAAAGCTCAGAAAATGCCCCTTTTAGAGAATTTCCCTGGGTGAAATTAGGGCAAAGTTAGGGCAAGATTAAATTATCATCTGATTTCAGAGAATAGGAGAAACCCTAGAAATCAGGGCTTAATCTTCACGGATAGGCATAGCAAAACCACCACATACAACGTCACCCAATACGTCGTAAGATACGAAATCAACGTCTTGGTAAGCGCCGTTTTCTTCTAAGAAGTTGATGGCGGTGATAATACCACGACCTGCACAACCTACACCGGGTTCTGGACCGCCAGATTCCACGCAGCGAACGCCACGGAAACCGGTTAACATTACTTCTTCAAGTTCCAAGTCTTCAACTGCACCACGTTCAGCAGCCAAGTGAAGAACGGTGGTTTGAGCTTTACTGTGGAGCATCAAACGGGTGGAGTCAGCTTTGGGGTCACAACCAACGATGAGGATGCGCTGACCCATTTCTGCCATAGCCGCCAGGGTGTTTTGAGAAGTGGTAGATTTACCGATACCACCTTTACCGTAGAAAGCTATCTGTCTAATGTTTTCGTCAACTGACATGATGATTTTTCTCCTGCAATTTGTTGGTTAGTGTGGATCTGTGTGTTGACGTTCACGCCTGTTGAGCTACAGCAGTGAGCGCGTGTTGTAGAACGTCGCGGGGGCGATCGCTCCACAGCATAATTGAAGGGTTTTGGTGTCATAATAGTTCGGGGTTAAGTTTTTGTTTAAGTTTCCCGTGTCATTTGTCCAGTGGAGACTGGACAAATGACAGAGAAATTACACACATTAGAATAGGTAGAGAAAACAAGTAGGATGTGAAGGAGTGATACGCCAATCAATGCAGATTTCTTACTTGTTCAAAATAGCGGCTTTGAGGCTAGAGACTTTAGCCATTGCAGCGCTAGCGTCTTCTGCTGACACTCCACTAGCGGTCATGGCTGCAGTCAGGTGCTTGCTCACAGCTTCAAAGTGTTGCTCACTGAGCTTCATCCCTGAGTGGGTTTTGTCCATGGCACGGCCAGAGTATTGCTTTGGACCTTCGAGAATTTGAGAGAAGAAAGCAATTTGATGAGCGCGTTGTTTCGCCATATCGGTTTTAGCGAAGAAGCCTTTGAGGCTGTTGTCTGCCATAATGCTGTTGTGAAAGGCATCAACTACTTTCTCAATTGTTGGCTGTCCACCAATTTTGTCGTACAATGTACTCATGTCCTGCTCCTTTCGGTGTGAGTTGGATAATGCTATCGGCAATGAGGTGTGAAATACTTTCACCTATGTGCTGTTGCTTTCCTTGTTCAGTAGGAATGAATTGATGTGGCGATATCTATCTGCTTCAACTCCTACTTGCCGAATATTCAATGGTTAACAGGTTGTATTTCCGCTGTGTGTAAGTCTCAAAGTTATGGTTCCACCGCTTCTACTACCAAGTTTTGGCTCACACGTTCTTTTAACCTAGCTTCAATAGCAATCTTGAGAGTAGCTGTGCTGCTAGAACAAGAACCACAAGCGCCTTGGAGTAGTACCTTGACTTTATTGCCTTCTACGTCGTAGAGTTCCACATCTCCACCATCAGCAATCAGTACGGGTCTAACCTCTTCATCGAGAACTTTTTGAATGAGTGCAATTCTTTGCACATTGGTTAAAGGTTTTGATGATGGCTGGGGAGAGTTAGCAACTGCGACTTTATGCTTACTGTCAGCGGTTAAAGCGGCTTCTTCCTTTACATCTCTTATAATATCATCAATATTCGCTAAACAGGAACCGCATCCGCCACCAGCTTTTACATAATTTGTTACTTGTTCGGCTTCCGTAAGATGATTTTCTACAATCACACGGCGAATTTTGGCTTCAGTAATACCAAAGCAGCTACAAATCAATGCACCTTCTTCATCGTCATCATGGGTAGGGAGGGCTATACCTCGATAATTATAAATAGCCGCTTCTAAAGCTTCTTGTCCCATGACAGAACAGTGCATCTTGGCTTCTGGTAAGCCACCGAGGTAATCTGCAATCTCTTTATTAGAGATTTTCAAAGCTTCATCGAGGGTTAAACCCTTGACCATTTCAGTTAAAGCACTCGAAGATGCGATCGCACTAGTACAGCCAAAGGTTTGAAAGCGAGCATCTAATATTTTATCAGATTCGACCTCAACTTTGAGGTGTAGTCGCAGAGCATCACCACAAGCAATACTCCCAACCTCACCGGTGGCCACCTTAACACCAGGTTCGCTGGTTTCTTCAATAGCTCCCTGATTTTTGGGATTGTAAAACAAGTCTAATACTTTATCTGTGTAGTCCCACATGGTCAATTTTGGATTTGAGATTTTGGATTTTAGATGAGGGACTAGGAACTAGGGATGAGAAAAAATTCTACATACCCCATACCCAGCAGTCCCTAGCTATGAATGAGTGCTTGTTCTTGCAGCCAACCGGCATTATCATTCTGGAAAGGGGACATAGCCCGTAAACGTTGGACAATATCAGGCATTACCTCTATAACCCTGTCAATTTCAGACTCTGTAGTGTAGCGAGACAGACTAAAACGAATAGAGCCATGTAAAGTAGTATAGGGTAAACCCATTGCCCGCAAAACGTGGGAAGGTTCTAAAGACCCAGAAGTACAAGCAGAACCAGAGGAAGCACAGATACCATGCTTGTTCAGGGAGAGCAGAATTGCTTCACCTTCAATATATTTGAAACCAATATTAGTGGTGTTAGGTAATCTCTGCGTTACATCCCCATTGACTTCACAGTCAGGGATTTTGGCCAGTAAGGTTTGCTCTAAGCGATCGCGCAATTTTCTTTCTCTGGCGGTAGCCTCTTCTAAATGTAATAATTCTAACTCTGCGGCTTTACCTAAAGCAATAATACCCGGAACGTTTTCTGTTCCCGCCCGACGGCCACGTTCTTGGTGTCCACCAATCAGCAAAGGACGGAACCGCACACCGCGCCGGACATACAAAGCCCCAATTCCCTTAGGAGCATGGATCTTGTGACCAGACAGAGTTAACATATCTATGGTACTAGTCTTCATGTTCATGGGAATTTTGCCCACAGCTTGCACCGCATCCACATGAAAGATAGCGCCAGACTGTTTGACTCTTAACCCAATTTGCTCAATAGGAAACACCGTACCTGTTTCATTATTGGCATACATAATTGTTACCAAGGCGGTGTTCCCAGTCAGAGAAGCTTCTAACTCATCTAAATCTAACTGTCCCTGAGGATTTACCGAAAGATAGGTAACAGTATAACCTTGAGTTTCCAGTTGTTTGCAGACATTCAAAACTGCTGGGTGTTCAACCTGGGTAGTAATGATATGTCGCTTTTGGGGTTGTGCTAACAATGCAGCCCGAATGGCGGCGTTATCTCCCTCTGTACCACAACTAGTGTAGACAATTTCCGACTCATCAGCACCAATCAGGGCGGCTAGTTGTTGGCGTGCTGTTTTCACAGCTTTGCCCAGTTGTCCACCAAAGGTGTGCATACTAGAAGGATTACCGTAGTAGTCCCGTAGATAAGGCAACATCACCTCTAAAACTTCCGGGTCTACTTTTGTTGTAGCATTATTGTCTAGATAAATGATGCTCATCCTGATACACCTACTACTTCGCTCTGATGTCGAGATAATTGCTCGGAGAATTTTTGGGAGTAATAATTAAACCAACGCTCCCAATAATCTTGTTTTTTGGTTAATTTTGCTAAAGAGCGATTGTAATTAGCAAACCAACTTTCCCAATAATCGTGGGGTTGTTTTACACAACCATTAGAAGTAGGACAAATAGCTTGACACTGAGGGACAGAGTAAATACTACCGGCGCAGTTTGTGCAAAGTGCAGCATCAATTACATGATGACCGTCAATTACTTTAACTGCGTCATTGGGACATACAGACAGACAACGATTACAGGAAATACATTGGCTAGTGATTTGATAAGCCATGATTATTCTCCTTTGTGATTACTGAGTATGGGGTACTGGGTATGGGGAAATATCTCCCCTATTCCCTACTCCCTAATCCTGATTGGCTAATTCCTGGATATATTGCTCGTAAAATTCCAAAGCAACTTTTGAAATCACGTCGTAAGCTTCAACAGTCTGTATTCCCGCTGCTTGCAATTTCTCTTGAGGACAGTTACCAATCTTAGAGACTAAAATTGCTTTGCAATCTGCGATCGCTGCCATAATATGCTCAAAAGTGGCTTCTTCTCCAAATCCACCTTGACAATATTGGTCAATTTTACGATGACCAACAAAGCTAACTTGATTACCATCCACCTCATAAATCTGGAATTCCTTCGCATGACCGAAGTGTTGGTTAACCAACCCACCGCCCTTGGTGGCTACTGCAACCAAGATTTTAGGATTATTGGCAAATTTCTTGCCCTTCTGCGCCTTTTCCTTGGCTATTTTTAGTTCTTGTTTAAACTTCTCAATCCCTTCATGAACAACAGTCCGTTGTTCCAGGTCATATTCTGGGGACATTTCCAAGAACTTATCCTTAGTAAATTCCTGGCTGCGGTCTTCTCCTAATAATCCTACCGCATCGGCTCGGCATTGACGACAATGGCGCATCATTTTCATATTACCGGCGCAATTGTCTTGTAGTGCCTTCACTTCCTTAGGTGTAGGGCCACGTTGACCTGTTAAGCCAAAATGTGTACCATGTTCCGGTGCTGAAATCAAAGGCATAATGTTGTGCAAGAATGCACCATTTTCACGAATCATTTTATTGACTTCGATCAGGTGCTGATCATTAATCCCCGGAATCATCACGGAGTTAACTTTGCACAAAATATCAGCCTCTTTGAGTGCTTGTAATCCTTCCATCTGCTTCTCTAGCAGAATTTTAGCACCTTCAACACCTCTATAACGCTTGCGCTTGTAGTGAACCCAAGAATAAATCTGAGCGCCGATTTCTGGGTCTATGGTATTCAGGGTAATAGTAACGTGATCTATATTTAGTTGTTTGATGCGGTCAATGTATTCTGGTAACATTAAACCATTAGTTGAAAGGCAAAGCTTAATATCTGGTGCCTTGTCTGCAATCAATTCAAATGTACGGAAAGTCTTTTCAGGATTCGCCAATGGGTCACCAGGTCCGGCAATTCCCACCACTGTCATTTGGGGAATTTTACCTGCAATTACCAAAGCCTTGTGTGCAGCTTCTTCTGGTGTCAGCAGTTCGCTCACTACTCCAGGACGACTTTCGTTAGCACAATCGTATTTACGGTTACAATAGTTGCATTGAATATTACAGGCTGGTGCAACTGCAACGTGCATTCTGGCGTAGTGGTGATGAGCGTCTTCGCTATAACAGGGATGTTTGGCGATACGTTCTTGAAGCTTTTGATCCATTTCTCCGGTGGTGCTGCTGTCGCATCCACAACCACCTGATTTTGCTGGGTTTGATGCTGGTTCCTGATGCTCGGAGGTGAGGAGTCCGCTAGACGGTAGTGTCATTGAATTTCGCAAGGGTTCAGTGGGCTAAAGGCCACAGTGGGAGATGCCGTTGCTACTGTCTTTACCTAGGAAATGAAGTCGCGTCTTCTCTTCACTGCAGTTAACAGTTTGATAACTATTGACTGAGGTGTGGCTGGTGTGTGTCAACTTTTTGATCTGGGGTCGAAGTTATTGAGTACAGCCGCGACTTCTCTTCACAAAGGCATGGTGCTATCTCATCCCTCCACTCACTCTTCGCTGTTCCTTGTGTTTAGGGCGTTGAGTGATTGGCGATATAAGATTTATAGCAGTACTTCTCAAATACTTGCCGAGCCTATGGAGGATAGAATTTATTGGATTTATTACCCTTGTACTCAAATTTTACCACCCCGACTGTGTGGGTTTTACAAAGATTAATAATTTTTTTTTCGGTTAGGGGTTCTAGTATTTTTCAATTGGGGTACGAGAATTTATAAATAGGGGTTCAGGATTTCTTAGTACTCAGTTCAAACCCATTTATAGTTAGGGTTTTAGCCTATTATTTATCGACTTTCAGGTACATAAATCTGTACTCAAAACCGCATTAAGTCCTATTTCTCATTACCAGGAATAGCGGCTCAATGGGTGAAAAACACAGAGCAGGTTTATGTCGTACCACTCCAAATACATGGGAAATTCCATTCTGTATCTAACCTATCATTTTTTTTGACGTAAAAATGCAGTTCATCTTTATTTAATTTTTACTGACAATTAACCTCAAGTCCTAGCACCTGGCTAAATCAGGCGGTTTGTTGAGAAAAAATAAAACTTAAACTCTTAATTTTCCCTGGCACAACCGCTGTTAATCAGGTGCTTTTGAGAATGATGCAATATCTGAAAAATCTGGATACATTGCATAATCAACACTCAACAAACAACTACATTAACTCTGATCATACAGCTATTGAGAATTAATGGCTATAAGCAAAAATGATCAGTTCATAGTGAGCATATATCCCTAAATAGGCAGAAGTTGAGGATTTTGCAAAGTCAAAATTGAGAAATGGCGACAGTTTAATTATGTATCTAACATATCATTTTTTCTGGCGCAAAAGTTGCCTTTTATATTTATTTAATTTTCTCCTGATAAAAATACCTAAAAAATGCTCAAAAGGTTTGAGAAATCTTAATTCCAACAAGTTTAGATATGGTAAACTTATCCGGTGAAAAGTAGCTTGAATCATACAACAGGTTTCCAGCAAATCAAACCAACATAAATCTTCTGGGGTGGATATCTTAGAGGATGTTTTATAAGTTTTCAACAGGTAATTTTTATCTTAGGGAACAGGGAACAGGGAACAGGGAATGGGGAACAGGGAATGGGGAACACACCGAACACGCCGAAACAATAAAATAAAGTCCCCTTTCCCTTATAAAGGGAAAGGTGAGGGTGGGGTCAAACAATAGTTGATACACTAATCACGACTTGACAAACATCCTCTTACCCCCGTCTGTATGTCGATATGTCAGTTCAGGAATTGGTCGCGGCAATTTCTCATGTCCGAGGGATCACTTTTCTGATACCACTTTTACCAACAGCATCACCTTTGTAACGAGGGATAACATGAATACTGGCGTGCATAATATTTTGACCCCCCGCTCTATTGACGTTCATACCGACATTAAAACCATCAGGCGCAAATTCTGTTTTGAGAATTTCCTGGACTTTATTCACCATCAACCAGCAAGCAGACTGTTCTTTGAGTGGTAAGTCAAAATAATTACTAATATGACGTTTAGGAATAACTAAAGTGTGACCTTTACTGATGGGATAACCGTCAAACATAGCATAGGCGGTCGCTGATTCTGTCACTAATCTGAGATGTTTGTGAGGATTACAAAATATACAATAATTGGTAGAATTTCGCTGTTGATTATAATGAACATATTCATATATTTCGCGCATTTCATCTGAGTACAATGAGTTAAAGGGAAGTCTAGCTAAACATTGATATGTAGGCTTTTTGTGGACATAATGTTCTCTAAATCCTTCCCTTTTGATATCTCTCCTCACGGCATAATAAGCTTTACCTCCTGGTTTTAACAGATGAGATACTTCCATGAGGATATTAGCTTGTTCTTCAGGGAACACAACATTTAAAACATAAAAACAAATTATTGTGTCAAACTTGACTTGAGGATATTGGGGAAAATAATGAGGGTCATAGCCTGTAATATCAAAGCCTTTTTGACTGATCATCTTGACATCATTACCAAAACCGCAACCAAAATCTAATATTTGGCCTTTTAACAGGTTTTGATTTAATAAAAACTCTGCCGGAAATGATAAGGAAGTTCTTTCAATGGCGGTGAGATGGCTGAATAGATTTTTCTGCTGTTTCATGGAATTTGGCAATGCACACTATCGGTGTATTAGCACAAGTAAACTTGCGTAAATAAATTACACTCTAGCATTCCCCTGAGTGTCTTCTGCAGATAAGTAAAGTTTGACAAAGTTTATATTAAGAAACGTATACATATACACAGACAAAAAAACCTAAAACAAAATAAAGAAACCTGTTTTTTCCCTGGCGAAATCCTAGAATAGGAATCGTAGCTGGCTATACAGATATATGACTTATCATGCTGTTTACCTCATCTTGACGTGCCAGTGAGTACAACTTAATAAATTGCAAAATAACTTGCCTAATTCGCTGCAAACTCTTACAGGTGAAGTATTTTGTATTGAGTAGAAAAATGCTGAACCCCCTCACCTCAGAAAACTAGAACCCCTATTATTCAATACTAGTACCCTACCCCCAGGAAAATTTTAAATTTCCCTGAAATCACCCTTGAAGATACTTGAGTACAAATGTAATTAATCCAATAAATCCAATCAGCATTGGTTGTAGTGTCCTGTTGGGAGTCACCTGATATAAGCAGAAAATAGCACAAGGCTTTTTGATGTAAACCCAGGACGAAGAACTATTGACAACTTATTCATCATGTTTACACCTCATAGTTCTGATTTCCCAGACGAGCAAGTTTTGCAGATTTCCTTATGCGATGGACCAAGCGCTGTTTTTGGGATGCGCGGAAAGCTCTTGTCAATTCGCTGGCTCATTGCTCAACGTTTGCAAGAATTAATGATTCCCTGCTGTTGTCACAGTGATGGTTCCTTAACAGTCCAAGTCAATAACGTGCTAGAAGCCATCCTGATTCGCAGTATCCTGATGCAATTTCTCGCTTCTCGCCAGGAATTAGTAGATTGGCTAGAACGTTGCTCCGATGCAGACAACTCCTAAATGTCCTCTCTTATTTGTTCATTTTCCTATCAACTTATGACTACCTGTAACAGTGAAAGAAAATTCATCAACTTTTTACATCAGGAGATAGAACTGACAAATGCAGATATTGCTGTAGCCTTACGCCACCGTCAGTTTGATAATGGTCCGTTACCAATGCTCCTGTGGCAATATGGACTGGTTAACTTAGAGCAATTAGAGCAGATTCTAGATTGGCTAGATAACCATCGTTAACAGATGTCATGTCTAATTTTCATCGGTTGACCTCAGCTAACTGACCAAATGATTATTTTTCTCAGCTTTATGCTCTAATTTACTAATAGTTAAATAAAGCAATCCTAAATGATTCATGAACAATTTCTGTTCCCTGTTCCCTTTCCTCACTGATAATTTCTCAAGTCAAATAGGATGACTATAAATTAATCGCTATTACAAAATAGATGATTTAGCAATAGTGAAAATAATTCTAAAATATACCTATATTTGGTTTGATGTCATACAGATATGATGTGTTAATTTAGTTATGATTTAATAATCATGAAGATGAAATATTAAATCTGAGAGTTTATAGCATTTACCATTCATCCTATGGTTACGCCACGCCGGGTATCAGCATTTGCATTAGGCATTTACTAAACTTTTCAGGGAAATAAGCTGCCAAAACACAAGGAATATTAAGAATGGTTCCTAAGAGGGATGTTTGAGATGAATGAAATCTTAATTAATGACACTACATTACGTGATGGTGAACAAGCAGCAGGTGTTGCTTTCACTTTTGAAGAAAAAGTCGCGATCGCCAAATTTCTGGACGCTATTGGTATTCCCGAGTTAGAAGTGGGAATTCCAGCCATGGGAGATGCAGAGACACACGCCATTATAGCAATTTCCCAGTTAGGTTTGCAAGCCAAGCTTCTGGGCTGGAACCGGGCTGTAATTTCAGATATCAAAGCCTCCATGACCTGTGGTTTACAGCGAGTACATATTGCTATTCCGGTTTCTGGAATCCAAATCGCTGCTAAATTTCATGGTCAATGGCGGGTAAGTTTACAAAAACTCAAAGACTGTATCAGCTTTGCAGTAGATAAAGGTCTTTGGGTAGCAGTAGGCGGTGAAGATTCTTCTAGAGCTGACCCCAACTTCCTGTTAGATGTAGCACTTAATGCCCAAGAATGGGGCGCGTCACGTTTTCGCTTCTGCGATACTGTGGGCGTTCTCGACCCCTTCAGCACCTACGCCAAAGTTAAACAATTGGTTTCGGCTTTGTCCATTCCTGTAGAAATTCACACTCATAATGATTTTGGCTTGGCCACTGCTAACGCCCTAGCTGGTATCAAAGCTGGAGCTACATCTGTAAATACCACAGTTAACGGCGTAGGGGAAAGGGCGGGAAATGCAGCTTTAGAAGAAGTGGTCATGTCCATTAAACGCATTTACGGCATTAATTTGGGTGTTGATACTCGCCGTTTGTTGGAACTATCACAACTGGTTGCTTCAGCATCCAATTCTCATGTTCCACCCTGGAAAGCAATTGTGGGCGAAAATACCTTCGCTCATGAGTCGGGAATTCATGCTCACGGCGTATTGCAAAACCCCCTCACCTACGAACCATTCGCACCGGAAGAGGTAGGTTGGGAAAGGCGTTTGGTAGTGGGTAAGCATTCTGGTAGACATCACATTAATAGTTTGTTACAGCAAAACGACATTTTTCTTGACCCGGAGGAAACCCAGTCTGTATTGGATGCAGTTCGCCAGCAGTCAATTAAGCAAAAACGCAATCTGACTGTAGAAGAACTTTTGAGCTTGGTAAGAGAACAGAGGTACTCTCATGCAACGTGATGAATTAGAACTAAACTTACCGCCTGTTTTTGAAATCGGTCAAAAAGTCAGACTTCGTAAACTAATCAAAAACGATGGTACATTTCCCGGTCAAGAAATCGGGGCTGTTTTAGGTAATATAGGGGATATTGGCTACATAGCGAGTATAGGTACTTATCTACAAACTTCCTATATTTATGCGGTGCATTTTCTAGAGACGGGGTTCGTTGTCGGTTGTCGGAAAAGAGAACTAGAATCGGTTGAGGAGAACTCATGAAAGTAATGCTACGGATGAACGATGCAGGCCATTTAGTTGCTTACGTTGCTAAAAAAGACCTTGAGGAAGAAGTAGTTAAACAAACAGATGGTAATGATGGGATAGTTCTCACTTTAGCCAATGGCTGGGAATTAGAATTTGCTCAATTACCAGATGCGGCTAGTTTACCGCTAACTGTGGAAGCTAAACGCCTGGCTTAAAACGGTGATCGCCTGGGGAGGCTCCGGCGCACAACTCACTAAAGCATATTCATCTCTTGTGAGGTACAATAGTAGCGGGCAAGATGCCCGCATCACAAGAGTTTTACCATGTTACTTACGTGGTAATTCTAAGGGGATTGTACCTAATAAGCCCTTACGAAAATCTGTTAACAGATGTCTGGCTGTGCGTTCTACGTCCCCTTGATAGCGATGTTCTGCTAAGGCGTGTAAATAGCTTTCGCCTGTGTACAGCACCGGGTCAAGTTGGTAGCGGGTATATAAGGGTGACGGTGGTAATAAGTTTCCTGCTGTCTCTTGCAGTTCGTTGAGTAAGTCGATCAAAGTAGATGCTACTAGCTGATTATCATAAGATGCTTGACCAATGTCATCACAAATTGCTAACTTGGCGGCCGCTTCTTGATTTCCCATTTTTAAGGGAATAACCCCAGGAGCATCTAGTAATTCTAAGTGTTCAGAAATTCTCACCCAGCGTAAGGAGCGAGTCACCCCTGGACGCGCAGCACTTTCTACCACTCGCTTTCCTAAAAGACGGTTAATTAAGGCTGATTTCCCGACGTTGGGAAATCCAATCACTACTGCTCGCACTGGACGAGGTAACATCCCGCGATCGCGTCTTCTTTGATTGAGTTTTACCCCTGCTGCTTGGGCGGCCTTGGCGATCGCCACCACACCTTGACCTTGTTTAGCATTGGTAAAATAGGCAACTTGACCTTGATGTTTAAACCAATCTACCCAAAGCGATCGCACTTGGGGGGAAATCATATCTAATCGGTTTAATACCAATATCCGCGCTTTATCCCCCACCCATTCATCTATTTGGGGGTGGTGTGTTGCTAAAGGAATCCGCGCGTCTCGTACTTCCAACACCACATCTACCCGGGTCAGCTGTTCTTTGAGCTGCTTTTCCGCCTTAGCAATATGACCTGGATACCATTGGATCAGGTTTAATTTATAGTTTTGAGTTAAAGACATAATTAATGGCCAATAGGTAGTGATTATAGCACTCTTTTGTACAAAAGCGATGGATCAGGTGTATTTTTGATGTAAAATTAAGCGGTTGCCATCGGGGTCATAAGCATAAATTTCTCTCCCATGGGAAGGTGTGGAGATTTTACCGGGGGGTGGGTAGCCTAAGTTTGTCAGGTGAGCGATCGCTGCTTCTAAATTACTCACTTCTAAACATAAACTGATCTTACTCTTAGCTGAGGTGGCAAATTCCCATGTGTGGTTCTTGTCAGGTTGAAAAATACCCAATCTTAAACCCGGAAGTTGAAACTCTGCATAGACACTGGGGATGAGAGAAGATGGTTGTTCCTCAAGTAGCTGAGTATAGAAATTAACTAATTTTTCCCAGTTAACAGATGCTATAGTCACCAGGGCTTGGGTATATGCAAAAACCATATTTTCTTCAAAACATCCGGCTAAACAAACTTGGAGATTATTGATATAATTAGTAACATTTATTCCGTCAGTGACACCCACTGCGAAGCTATCTCAACCATTGTGAAAATGGGTGTTTGACCAAATAGCTGTTAAAATATCTGTGATCGTGAGATACTTCTTCCCCAATCCAAGGCGGTAGTTCAATTTCTTGATTGGCATCATTGAGTTCAACTTCTGCTAGGATTAGCCCCTTGTTTAAACCATCAAACTCGTCTATTTCCCATGTTAACCCTCCCCATTCTACTTTGTATCTAATCTTTTCAATCCAAGGCTGTTCACACAATGTATTGAGCATTTCTTGAGCATCTTCCACAGGGATGGGATACTCAAACTCTAACCTTGAGCATTCAACACTAGGTCCTTTAATCGTTAAATAACCTTGTTGTCCTACTATACGCACACGTACAGTCACTTGATTTTTCGTCGGAATATATCCTTGACAATATACACTTCCTATGCATAATTCGCGCCAACTATCCCCTTGGAGCAAATATTTACGCTCTATTTCTTGAGCCATTTTGTTAAATGATGCTTTTTTTTGCTAAATATCCAGAATATTTTTAATATTCAACTGTATAAATTTTATAATATATTGTTTGGGCTTTGGTGTCTATTCACAGAAATTTAAGAGAAAATAACAGGTCATCAACTAAATGACCTGGGGGTAATAGTATTTTATGGCGATAGCTTGGCCAAGTTCTGGATTATGGTATAATATCCAGGATAAAGGATTGGCGACAGGTTCGCTACCCAAGCTATCTACGTCTGAATTTCCTCCATGAATATTTCAGTAATCACTCAAATGAGGCAATACTTCATTTAATGAAGGCGGATTTAGTAACCCGTGGCAATGCGTCCAGATCCACGGTCGAAGTTAAGTCCAGTGTCATACATCATAAAGTTACACTCAGGTAGGTGTTTAGTACTATTGTTTCCTAGGGAAATAGGCAGAGAGAACATAGCAGCCTTCAAACCTACAAACAAGCGATAGGTGAGGCGGTACATAATCTTAGTTCGGTAAGTTAATCGTAATTTCTACAAGCACAGGAAGTTTACGAATAGAAGATTCCACAAAGCCTTGAATATACTCTAGCAAAATTATTGTTTAGGCAACAGTATTACAGGTCACATTAACATAATTTGATAAAAAGAAACATAAAACTATACAATTTCATACAGTTATTTTCTAAATATCTGGTAACAAAAATGTGGAGGTGCTGCATAGACGTTTTATACTAAGATTAGAGACGCTCAAGCTTTGCGATCGCTTCGAGAATTGGTTGATAATACTCCATATTTCCTTCTTGATAATAGATATCAGCACATTTTTGAAAATCCCCAATTGCACCTTCATAGTCTTGTAGACGACGGCGGATATCAGCTCTGAGCATATAAGCTGAAGCCCAATAAGGTTGACGTTGTAAAGCTTGGTTTAAATCAGCCAACCCAGCGGTTAGGTCTCCCAACATAGAAAGGGCGCGACCCCGATTGTACCAGTCTTCCACTATACTAGACTCCATAGAAATAACTTGACTATAATCTTCTATTGCTCCTTGATAGTCCTCCAGAGCATAGCGAGCATTGGCGCGATAGCGAAGCGCATGTGCAAGCAGATCGCGGTAAAAAGCAGATAGAGGCTCCCTTTTGAGTGCTATGGCTGCGCCACGCAAGCTATTGGTGTAGTCTGCAACTGCACTCTCATAGTCTTGGAGCTTGTAACACACAGAGGCTCGATTGTAGTAAGCTTCTATCAAATCGGGATTGATTTCTAATGCTTGATTATAATCTGCTATGGCCTTATCTTCCTCGCCTAAAAGACGATAAGCATTACCCCGATTACAGTAAGCTTGGGAAAAGTTAGGAAGTAACTCTATGGCTTGAGTATTATCTGCAACTGCGGCGAAGAAATATTCCAAATTATGGTGAGCAATACCTCGACCATAATAAGCTGCAACTAAATCAGGAGTAATCTTTAATGCCGTGGTATAATCATCAATAGCCCCTTGATAATCTCCCCAACTAGACAAAGTTGTAGCACGATGGTAGTACCCTGTAGCCAAATGCGGCTCAAGTTGTATAAGTCGATTACTATCATCAACTGCTCCTTGAAAATCTCCCACAAGGCGACGTACATTCGCGCGCAAACCGTATACTAAAGCTAGAGTCGGGTTTTTTTGCAGTGCTTGGCTATAGTCCTCCAGGGCTTGGTGATAATCTCTTAAAGTTTCTCTAATCAGACCCAGTTCAGTGTATGCTTGCACATCATCAGGGTTCAACTTCAGTGCTTGGTTAAAGTCAGCAATTGCTTGCGTAAAATCTTCCAGGCGAGAATAAACAAGACCCCGATTGTAGTAAGCTTCAGCAAAGCCAGAGTCAATTTTCAAAGCCCGATTGTAATCCTCTATCGCGGCCTGATTTTCTCCCAGGGCATAGCGGGCATTACCTCGATTATGATAAGCTACAGCCAAATTGGCATCTATTTGTAAAGCCCGTTCATGGTCGGCGATCGCTTCAGCATACTTCCCTAAAATATAGTAGATATTACCTCTAGCGATGTGAGCGGCAGCAAAATCAGGATACCATTGTAAAGCTTGCTGCAAATCCGCAAGCGCTCCTTGATAATCACTGCGATGACAACGCTCTACACCCCGATTATGTAAAGCCTTAGCAACATCAAAGTGGATATCAGTAGCTAAGTCAGGATTTTTTTCTATCGCTTGTTGATAATCCGCGATCGCTTGGTTATAATTCTGTAACCCAAGGTAGGCATTACCCCGACCGTGGTATGACTCAGCAATATCTGGCTCAATTTCTATAGCTTGCTCAAAATCGGCAATAGCACCCTCATAATCCCCTAAGAAGTAAAGGGCATTACCACGATTGTAATATGCACCGGACAGAGTGGGATTGACTTCTATAACTTGATTAAAGTCGGCGATCGCCCCATAATAATCTTTGAGTTGACTGCTGAGAATCAGACCCCTATTATAGTACGCCTCGGCCTGGCCTGGCTGAGTCGCAATAACTTGAGTATAATCTGCTATGGCTTCTAGATAGTCACCTTGCAAATGTTTATTGAATCCCTCTTGGAACAACTCGTCAGCATTCATCTCATTTCTCTGGGTGATTACGCTCCCGTCACTCATTGTAATCTAGAGGTACTTTCACATCAATTTATTCATGCTGACTTGCACCAGAGTATTTATACTCCCTCGCCTCAATCACCGTTATGCTTAAACTAGATATTTGTGAAAAAATCACAAATATAGCATTTACCATGCTCGTGAGGTACAATTTTTTTTAGTTTGAGGGAACAGGGAACAGGGAACAGGGAACAGGGAATAGGGAATTGGTGTGTACTTCATGAGCCTGAAAAAGGCTATATGTCCTTTAGCCCTAAAAATTGACTATGCTCATAGAGTTTAGTATTGGTAATTACAGATCATTCAAAGATAAAGTTACCTTTAGCATGAAAGCGGCTAATATTGTCGCCAAAGACACAAAAACTGATGAACACAATACTTTTGTTGTCGATGATCAACTGACATTACTTAAAAGTGCTGCCATTTATGGTGCTAATGCTAGCGGTAAAAGTAATCTAGCAAAAGCCATCAACTTTATGAAATGGTTTATGATTAACTCCTCTAAAGAAACTCAGAGTACGGAACCAATAAATGTGGAACCATTTGCACTTAGCACCGAAACTGAAACCCAACCATCTTTATTTGAAATTGTATTTATTTTAGATAATAAAACATATCGATATGGTTTTGAAGCAACTCAAAAAAATATTGTTTCAGAATGGTTATTTTATGTGCATAAAAAAAGACAGACTCGGCTTTTTGAACGCAAGGATCAACACTTCAATATATCTAAGAATTTTCAAGGAGAAGACATTCAATCAAAAACTAGAGAAAATGCACTATTTATATCAGTAGCTGCTCAATTTAATGTTGAAATAGCTAAGAAAATACTAGATTGGCTCACCACAAAAATACAAATAATTTCCGGGTTAAATAGTTATTTAAGTTACACAGTTAAGTTTTTAGAACCGGGTCATGATAATAGAGAAGAAATCATTCAATTAATCAAAAATCTAGATTTAGGTATCAGAGACATCAGGGTCACAGAAAGAGAGGTTACACTTAACCCTTTGTTAATACCAGAAGAACTATTAAAAGAAGTTAAGAGCGCAACTGTAAAAGCAACATCACGAACTATAATGACCATCCATCAAAAATTTGATCATCAAGGTAATTTTATATCTCTGGAGTCATTTGATTTAGACAATCAAGAATCGGAAGGAACGAAAAAAATATTTTCTATAGCGGGACCTTTAATACATACCCTTAAAAAAGGTAATACTTTAATATTTGATGAATTTGATGCAAGACTTCATCCTTTGATGAGTAAAGCAATTGTGGAAATGTTTAACTCTCAAGCAAGCAATTATAAGAATGCACAATTGATATTTATGACTCATAATACCAACCTTCTGAATAACAAACTATTTCGTAGGGATCAAATTTGGTTTACAGAAAAAAATAAATATGGCGCTACAGATTTATATTCCCTAGTGGAATATAAAATTAGGAATGACGCTTCATTTGAAAGTGACTACATTAAAGGTAAATATGGCGCTATTCCCTTTATTGGTAACTTGAGCCAAATCTGGGATGATAATAATGGCTAAAAGTGTTAGGACAGCATCATCTCGTGCTTATTCAGAAAGAAAAGTTGGAACCCGGGAATTACGAAAAAAATTTTTAATTGTCTGTGAGGGTGAAGAAACTGAACCAAACTACTTTAAATCTTTTCGTGTTCGGAAAGATGTAATTGATGTGCGAGGATTGGGCTATAATCCAAGTAAAATAGTAGAAAAAGCGCAAGAATTGAATACTGAAAATAAAGGAGAATATGACCAAGTTTGGTGTGTATTTGACCGAGATGATTCGCCAAAACAAGATTTTAACAATGCAATAGCAAATGCTGAAAGAGTAGGATTTAAAGTTGCTTATTCTAATGAAGCTTTTGAATTATGGTATGTTTTACATTTTGAATTTCTTGATACCGGAATTACCAGAGAAGATTATATTAAGAAATTAAAAACGCACCTGAATCAACAATATAATAAAAACAGTAATAAAATTTATGAACAAATAGAACATTTACAAAATACTGCCATTAAAAATGCTGAAAATCTTCTCAAACAATATAATCCACCCAACCCAGAAAGTGATAATCCTTCTACAACAGTACATCTTCTAGTTAAAGAATTAAACCAATTCATCCCATAAAGCATAACAATTTAACGCTAAACTTAAACCTGGAAGTTTGCCTAATATATTCAAATATTTAACCCCATATTATGACTGTTAACTTGATGATATTTTAGATCAGGTGGGCATTGCCCACCACAAACTTTTACAGCTTAAACTTCTGAGTAATACGCTTCATAGCTTCCTCCACATTTTCCCGACTATTAAAAGCGGAAATGCGGAAATAACCCTCACCCGCAGCACCAAAACCAGAACCAGGGGTACCCACCACATTTACAGTCTGTAGCAGCTTATCAAAAAAGTCCCAACTAGATAAATCATTGGGGGTCTTCACCCAAACATAAGGAGCATTGATCCCACCATATACAGCCAAACCTGCGCCAGAAAGTTGCTCACGAATAATTTTGGCATTTTCTAGGTAAAAACTTACCAATGCCTGAATCTGTGCTTGTCCTGCTTGAGAGTATACAGCTTCAGCACCCCGTTGGATGATGTAGGAAACCCCATTAAACTTAGTGGATTGGCGACGGTTCCACAACTTCCACAATTCCACATCCGAACCATCAGCAGCTTTAGCGGTTAGAGTCTTGGGTACAACAGTTAACGCGCAACGGGTTCCTGTAAAACCTGCATTCTTAGAGAAAGAACGAAACTCAATAGCACATTCCCTTGCGCCTTCAATTTCATATATTGAGTGAGGAATGGTCGGATCAGTGATATAAGCTTCGTAAGCAGCATCAAAGAAAATAATTGAGTTATGGGCCCTCGCATAGTCTACCCATGCTTGGAGATGTTCCTTGGTCGCAGTTGCTCCAGTAGGATTATTGGGGAAACACAGATAAATTAAATCGACTTTCTGGGAGGGAATCTCAGCTGTGAAGTTATTTTCAGCCGAAATCGGCAGATACACTAAACCCGCAAATTCCCCTTGATCGTTAGCATCCCCGGTATTACCAGCCATAACATTAGTGTCCACATAGACGGGGTATACAGGGTCTGTAACTGCAATAATGTTATTTTTGCCAAAAATGTCGAGAATGTTGCCTGTATCGCACTTAGAACCATCAGAGATAAAGATTTCTGAGGCATCTATATCAGCCCCTCTGGCTTGAAAATCTTGAGCGGCAATCTTTTCTCGCAGCCAAGCATAACCTTGTTCTGGGCCATAGCCTTTAAAAGTAGCGCGATCGCCCATTTCTGCCACAGCTGCGATCATAGCCGTGCGACAGGCTTCTGGTAGAGGTTCAGTAACATCACCAATACCCAAGCGGATAATTTTCGCATCAGGATTTGCTTGAGCAAAGGTATTCACCCGCCGAGCAATTTCGGGAAACAAGTAACCAGCTTTCAGCTTCAGATAGTTGTCGTTAATTGTTGCCATAGTAAAGTTTAAACAATTAGCCTAGATAAAATAGCTTATCTGTTTTTTTGTAAAGCTGCGCCAAAATCTCTCTAGGTCTCATCTGGTTGTTTTACCCAAACAGGTATAGACCAAAAGAAGTGCTACTCAAGCAAATACTCTCTTGAAGCTCTCAATAATTAGTTCTGATGACAGATTTAATGCCCAGGGTTGAATTGTTAACCTATGTCTGTAAGTAATAATAGTTACTAAATTAATAATCATGAACATTCTTGCTTGGATTGCTTTAGGTCTAATTGCTGGAGCTATTGCTAAAGCGATTTACCCGGGACATCAAGGTGGCGGCATTTTAGGAACAATCTTACTGGGTATTATCGGTGCTTTTATTGGTGGTAGCCTTGGTATATTCTTTGCCACAGGTAGATTTGCTCTAGCGGCTCCTACTCTTAGTGCTGCAGGCATTATCTTAGCAATAATTGGCTCAATTATTGCTATTTTATTGTGGAACTTGTTAACTTCTCGCCGTGCTGCATAAGTAATTGAGGTACATATGGACGTAGATAATTTTCTGCGACGTTACGCTGCAGGAGAACGAGATTTTACACAGGTAGATTTAAGCAGGGCTAATTTAGGTGGATTAATCTTAAATCAAGTTGATCTTAGCGGTGCCAATCTCAGTAAAGCCAATCTGCATAAAGCACATCTAGAAGCCGCAAATCTGAGTAATGCCGATTTAAGTACAACCTATCTGACATCTGCAAATTTAGAAGGCGCTAACTTGGAAGGAGCCAACCTGCACAAAGCCGATTTAGATCGTGCTAATTTAAGAGCAGCAAATTTGACCAACGCCAACCTGGAAGGAGCGAATTTTCGTAATGCTATCCTTCCGGATGGCACTATCTCCGACTAAATATTAAATATTACTCAATTTTGATTCCTGCTCAAAAATTGTGAATTTTTGAGCGGTAATTGTGGAAACTAAACCTTGGCAATGGTTACAGTTTGGGCTTGATTTTGATACTTACCAAAGCGTTCCGCGTAGGTTGTTTGACATGGTTCACCTTCCAAAAATAGGAGCTGCAACACGCCCTCATTAGCGTAGATGCGACAGTCAGCACTAGAAGCATTGCTAAATTCCAGAGTTAAGAAACCTTCCCATGAGGCTTCAGCGGGAGTTATGTTAGCAATAATCCCGCAACGCGCCATAGTTGATTTTCCGATACAAATAACTGTGATGTTCGGAGGAATCCGCAATCTTTCCAGGGATACACCCAAGGCGTAAGAGTTGGCGGGAATAATAAAAAATGATCCATCTTCATCGGTTTGTAGTGGAATCGATTCTAGGTTCTCAGGGTTAAACCGCTTAGGATTAACAATAGTACCTGGAATGTGTCTAAAAATACGAAAATCTGTGGGAGCCAATCTTAAATCATAGCCATAGCTAGACAAGCCATAACTAATGACTCGCCTATCTTCAACCTGGCGCACTAGAGAATTTTCAAATGGAGAAATCATTCCTAGTTTGGCTTGTTCGATAATCCATTTATCATTTTTTAGCACGTTTGACCTCTGTGTAAATAAATCTACAAACATCAACAATCATTTCGCTTACCTCTTGGATGCGTGGATAAGCCTGGGGTATCAGGTTAAGGTCGATGACTACGACGGATTTCGGTAATTTGGTCTGCTACATCTAACAGGGATTTTGGCATCTCTGTTCCTGTAAGGATAATATCAACATGAGCCGGGCGTTGTGCGAGAAATTGTAAAACCTCGGTTTCGGGAATTAAGCCAAAATTAATTGCTAAACTTAATTCATCTAAAACCACAAGAGAATATTTACCCGCACTTACTATTTTTTGCGTATATTGCCACAACTTTTGTAAAGCTTCCCCTTCCGCAAGGTCTAGATGGGGTGTGTCGATACAGCGGGGGACATCACAGCGAATCCAATCTAAATTTTGCCCTAATTGAATGGGGCGCTCTTGACCTTGACGAATACCACCTTTGAGAAATTGTACTACTAATACTGGTGTACCTTGACCTGCGATTCTCAGGGCTTGGGCTATGACACTAGTAAAAAAAATACGTTTTTTACTAGTAAAAACTTGCACTAATCCTGCCACTGGATAGGGTAAGCTCAGGGTTGAACTGGCGCTGGGAGTTTCTAATTGGGCAATCATAAATCAGTTAAAAAAATAGCAAAGAATTAGAAAATTTTACACACATTAGTAAAATCTACTGGGATAATTATAGTAATTACTAGAAAAAAAAGGACTGGGATGAGTTCGATTTCTTCTGTGTTTATACAAAGTTAAAACTCCTATCAACGCACTAAAATATAAAAGATTTTGACCATGAAAGATTGTATCTGCTAATCTGATACCTTGCGTGGCGTAGCCATAGGCAGTATAGTCTGTATAAAATTTCTGAGGTAATTCTCATGGTTTGGCAACGCCCCGATGGTCGACAACCCTATCAAGTCCGTCCTATCAGTTTTCATGGGGGTTTTACCCGCTTTGCTCCCGGTTCAGTCCTCACAAAATTTGGAGACACTCAGGTACTGTGTACGGTCAGTGTGAGTGAAGGTGTGCCTAAGTTTTTAGCGGGAACTGGCAAAGGTTGGTTGACATCAGAGTATAGAATGTTGCCTTCTGCCACACAAGAACGGCAAGCTCGGGAATTGTTGAAATTGTCTGGACGAACTCAGGAAATTCAACGTTTAATTGGACGTAGCCTACGAGGAGCAATTGATTTTGAGGCCTTGGGAGAAAGAACCCTGACTGTGGATGCTGATGTCTTACAAGCCGATGCTGGAACTAGAACAGCAGCGATTACAGGGGGGTTTGTGGCTTTAGCTCATGCAGTTTCTCAATTGTTGCAGCAAGGTGTATTAGAGCGATCGCCTTTATCTGGACAAGTAGCAGCAATATCCGTGGGTTTATTGCAAGGCGAGCCTTATTTAGATTTAAACTATATTGAGGATGTGGCAGCAACAGTAGATTTTAATGTGGTTATGAACCAAGATCTGGGTATAATTGAGATTCAGGGCACAGCAGAAGAAGGCAGTTATAGTCGGACTCAGTTAAATCACCTACTAGATTTTGCGGAAAAAGGCATTCAGCAACTGTTAATATTTCAGAAAGAGGCAATCTCAGACTGGGATCAACTGTTACCAGTCAACTAGAGATGTAATTAACCGCCTGCGTATAAGGTGATCAGCCTTTGTCCCTGTACAGCTTAAGTAGCCCATCCCATGGCAAATGGGAAATTCCGTGGGAATTCCTTAAAAGTTTCAAAAGTTAAAAAGGGCAATGGTCATAAATTAGTTATGGTATTGCACAGAAGTGGGCGATATGATGATTAAACTATGAATAACAAGGTTGAAGTTCTTCCGGGTATTTCCGACTTAGTGGCGCGATCGCTAGACTTGATTCTATCCAAGTTGTCAACCGCCATTAAGGAACGCGGACAATTTACCATCGCCCTAGCTGGTGGTAGTACACCGAAGCCATTGTACGAAGCGATAGCTAGTCAAAAACTCCCTTGGGATAAAATTCATGTCTTTTGGGGAGACGAACGTTATGTACCCCCAGATCATCCTGATAGCAATGAACTGATGGCGCGGCGTGCGTGGTTAGATCATGTTGATATCCCTGCCACTAATATTCACGCTATACCCACTTTAGACGGAGATCCAGCCCTATCAGCCACCAAACATGAACAGCATCTGCGAGAATTTTTCCATTCTCCCGCCAACGAGTTTCCCGCTTTAGATGTGATATTACTAGGAATGGGTGATGATGCACATACCGCTTCTTTGTTTCCCCAGACTGCGGCTTTAAAAGTCCATGACCGCTTGATTACAGTGGGTAACAAAGACGGAAACCCCCGCATAACCTTCACATACCCATTTATTAACGCTGCTCGCAGTGTGATTTTTATGGTTGCTGGTGCTAATAAACGACCAGCTCTAGCTCAAGTCTTCGCCCCTGTGGCTGATGATTTTACTTATCCATCCCGCTTGATTAAACCCCAAGGCGAACTGTGGTGGTTGCTGGATGCAGCAGCAGGTATGGCTCTACCACGCTAGCTATGAGAACTCCCAGATTGACTTTCCCATCAGGAGTAATGATTACCATCACAAGCTAGAGTTTTTTCCTGAGCGAATCTCTAATCGCCGGGAGATTCAGGCTTGTTCCTGGCCGCTTTTCTGTGTGACACTGTTCCAGAATTTTGGTGTCTACAGTGTTTTGTATGTTTACGAAGAGTATCTTACGATGATCTTGAACAAGGACCTAAATCGATGATCGTCTGTCCTAATTGCAATCACCCCAATCCAGACGGCGCTGTCCAGTGTGAAGCCTGTTATACGCCGTTACCAACCATTGGTCACTGTCCCAACTGTGGCGCAACTGTCCAGGCTGATGCTGCTTTCTGCGGTCAATGCGGTTATAACCTGCATTCTAATGGAGCAGCTACCCCCGCATCTGTGGCAATTCCCAACATCCCAGTAGAAGTACCGCAGTTAGTACAGCCTGATCCCCCTTTAGAAGTTTCACAACCTGATGCTTTGGGAACTAACCCAGACCCCAACACCAATCAGCCGGTTATTTCACCCCTACCACCAACGATAATTTCAACAGCTGTACCCGAACCCGCACCCGTGGTACCCGAACCCGCACCCGTGGTACCCGCACACGCACCCGT
>NZ_JANQDF010000029.1:0-9305 GCF_029891675.1 Anabaenopsis tanganyikae CS-531 | reverse complement strand
CACCATCAAACTGTGGGATGTGGCCACCGGGGGGGAAATCGCCTCCCTCAATGGACATACAGATAACGTTAACTCAGTAGCCTTCAGCCCCGATGGTTGTACCTTAGCTTCCGGTGCAGATGATCAAACCATCAAACTGTGGGATGTGGTAACCCAGCGGCGAATCGCCTCCCTCAGCGGACATACAGATAAAGTTAACTCAGTAGCCTTCAGCCCCGATGGTCGCACCTTAGCTTCCGGTGGAGATGATCAAACCATCAAACTGTGGGATGTGTTAAGCCAGCGGCGAATCGCCTCCCTCATCGGACATTCAGATAACGTTAGTTCAGTAGCCTTCAGCCCCGATGGTGGCACCTTAGCCTCTGGGAGTTGGGAGACTATCAAACTGTGGGATGTCGCCACCAGGTTGGAAATCGCCTCCCTCACGGAGGGCGTTAGTTCAGTAGTATTTAGCCCCGATGGTCGCACCTTAGCCTCTGGTGGTTATGAAACCGTCAAACTGTGGGATGTATCCACCCTACGGGAAATAACCTCCCTCAAGGGACATTCAGATGACGTTAATTCAGTAGCATTTAGCCCCGATGGTCGCACCTTAGCCTCTGGTGGTTATGAAACCATCAAACTGTGGGATGTATCCACCCTAAGGGAAATCACTTCCCTCATCGGACATTCATATGGGGTTAACTCAGTAGCCTTCAGCCCCAGCAATGGTCACATTTTAGCCTCCTCGGGTAGTGAGGATGAAACCATCAAATTGTGGGATGCTGTCAACAGGGGGGAAATAGCCTCCATCACTCGAGGTTCAGTTGGCGTTGGTTCAGTAGCATTTAGCCCCGATGGTCGCACCTTAGCCTCTGGTGTGGATAACATCAAACTGTGGGATGTCGCCACCCTACAGGAAATCACCTCCCTCACGGGACATTCAAATTACGTTAATTCAGTAGCATTTAGCCCCGATAGTCGCACCTTAGCCTCTGGCGATCGGGATGGAAGCATCAAGATTTGGCAACGGCGTTAATAGAGATATCCCCGACTTCTCAGTGTCATTTTATGCAGTAGCCATAAATCTGAATAGAAGTCGGGGATATGAGAGTCAGGAGCGGTGATTAACCACCCATGACCTTACTGATAAGCATCCATAGGTAAACAAGCACAAACAAAATGGCGATCGCCAAAAGCCGAGTCAACCCTCCCCACACTAGGCCAGAACTTATATTCACGAGTCCAGGGACCAGGGTAAGCAGCTTGTTCACGGGAATAGCCATGATTCCAGAGTCCCGCAATCAAACTGTGAGCCGTATGGGGTGCATTTTTGAGCGGATTATCTTGCAGATCCATCTGGCCAGATTCAATAGCAGATATTTCTCCCCGGATAGCAATCAACGCCTCACAGAACCGATCTAACTCTGCGCGAGATTCGCTTTCTGTGGGTTCCACCATCATAGTACCCGCCACAGGCCAAGACACAGTAGGCGCATGGAAACCATAATCAATCAGCCGCTTGGCGATATCATCAACTTCGATCAGCGCCGACTTTTTCACCCCCCGTAAATCTAAAATACACTCATGGGCGACAAAATCATTTTTGCCCTTATACAGCACCGGATAGTAAGACTTTAAGCGGTGGGCGATATAATTAGCATTGAGAATTGCCACCTTAGTCGCCTGGGTCAAACCCTCAGACCCCATCATAGTAATGTACATCCAAGAGATAACTAAAATACTAGCACTACCCCAGGGCGCAGCAGCCACCGCCCCAATTTGAGCATCGCCAGAGGGTATAACCGGGTGTCCAGGGAGGAAAGGGACAAGATGTTGAGCCACACCAATCGGTCCCATACCAGGGCCACCGCCACCATGAGGAATACAGAAAGTTTTATGCAGATTTAAATGACAGACATCCGCCCCAATATCTCCAGGGCGACAAATACCCACTTGGGCATTCATATTCGCCCCATCCATATACACTTGTCCACCGTGATGATGAATAATGGCGCAGATTTCCTGAATCCCTTCCTCAAACACACCATGAGTGGAAGGATAGGTGACCATTAAAGCCGCCAGTTGATCCCCGTATTTAGCCGCCTTGGTTTGCAAATCATCCAGGTCAATATTACCCAAAGCATCACAAGCAACTGGGATCACCTTCATCCCACACATCACCGCACTGGCGGGATTAGTTCCGTGGGCGGACTCAGGAATTAAACAAATATTACGGTGTCCTTCCCCCCGACTGTGGTGATATTGACGAATTACCAAAAGTCCTGTATACTCACCCTGAGAACCGGCATTAGGTTGTAAAGAAATTCCCGCAAAACCTGTAATTTCCGCTAACCAGGTTTCCAGTTGCTGAAAGAGGATTTGATAACCCCTGGTTTGTGCAACCGGCGCGAAGGGATGAATCTTAGCGAACTCCTCCCAAGTAACGGGGATCATCTCTGCGGTAGCATTCAGTTTCATGGTACAAGAACCCAAGGGAATCATGGATGTAGTTAAAGATAAATCCTTGGTTTCTAGCTGATGCAGAT
The DNA here is from genome assembly GCF_029891675.1 of Anabaenopsis tanganyikae CS-531. Taxonomy (NCBI): domain Bacteria; kingdom Bacillati; phylum Cyanobacteriota; class Cyanophyceae; order Nostocales; family Nodulariaceae; genus Anabaenopsis; species Anabaenopsis tanganyikae. Next base: position 6,777 of record NZ_JANQDF010000029.1, on the reverse strand, counting down.
AACGTAATAACTCAGTTTCGGAGTGATAGCGGTTAAACACCGGATGAGTTAGATAACTGCTGGTGCGCTCCAATAACAGATGAGAATAGGAATCAGAAGTTAAATCTTCTAGAGTAAAGGGTAAGTCATCGCTGAGAGCGAAAATCTGCCACAGATCAATTAAATCTTCTGGGGTAGTAGTTTCATCTAGGGAAATACCCACAGATGTAGGATCAAAAACCCGGAGATTAATCTTTCTGGCTTGACAAGCTTGCAGAATTGGTGTAAGTGATTGTGCGCCTAACTCTACGCGCAGGGTATCAAAGAAATATTCAGAACTAATCCTGTAACCCAGCCGCTTTAGTCCTGCAGCTAAAATCACAGTTAACTGGTGAATGCTACAGGCAATATTTTTAATACCATCTCCACCATGATATACAGCATACATACTGGCCATGACTGCCAATAACACCTGGGCAGTACAGATATTACTAGTTGCTTTTTCCCGCCGTATATGCTGTTCCCGGGTTTGTAAAGCCAGACGTAAAGCCCGCTGACCGTGAGCATCTTTTGACACTCCCACAATGCGCCCCGGAACCTGGCGCTTATACTGTTCTTTGGTAGCGAAGTATGCCGCATGGGGTCCCCCGAACCCCAGAGGAATACCAAAACGTTGAGTACTACCCACCGCAATATCAGCACCCAATTCTCCGGGTGGTGTCAATAAAGTTAAACTTAAAGGGTCTGCTGCTACCGTCACCAATGCACCCTGAGCATGGGCTTTTTCAATAAAAGCGCGGTAGTCGTAAATTGTGCCATCAGTAGCAGGATATTGCAGAATTGCCCCAAAAATCCCTTGGGTAAAATCTTGGCGATGATCACCGATAATGATTTCAATCCCCAAGGGTTGAGCACGAGTTTTCAACACCTCGATAGTTTGGGGATGACAGTTGTCAGAGACAAAATAAGCATGGGCTTGATTTTTGCACACCCCATAACTCAGACTCATGGCTTCAGCTGCTGCGGTCGCTTCATCCAGTAAGGAAGCGTTAGCAATTTCCAAACCTGTGAGGTCAATAATCATTGTCTGGAAATTGAGCAGGGCTTCCAGTCGTCCCTGGGCGATTTCTGGCTGATAGGGGGTGTAAGCTGTATACCAACCCGGATTTTCTAGAATATTGCGCTGAATCACCGGGGGGGTAATACAGTCATAATATCCAGTACCGATGTATGAACGCCACACCTGATTTTTAGCGGCAATTTGTTTTAATTTAGCCAGGGCGGTATATTCACCCTGTGCTGGTGGTAATTTGAGCTTTTTTTGTAGGCGAATACCGGGGGGTACTGTGTGATTAATCAGTGAATCCAGAGTTTCTAAACCCAATACCTCCAGCATTTCTTGGATTTCTTGGGAGTCGGGGCCAATGTGCCGTTCTGGGAAATTAGTTAACTTTGAACTGCTTTGACTAATTATTTCACTAATTATTTCACTAATTATGGGTTCATGGCTGGATTGGGGAATAGGTGGGTAACTTACCACAAGTTGAACTCCAAACGTAACTACTTCATATTTTGCAACAAATATTCAAATATGTAGGGACAAGTCCCTACATATCTCATCTACTCCCCTTCTACCAGGGCGCGGTACTCATCAGCGCTCAAAGCATCCAGTACCTCATCGGGATCATTAACACGCACTTTTAACAACCAGGCTTCGCCATAGGGGTCTTCTGCTACTTCTTCGGGAGACTCAAGTAAAATCTCATTGCGTTCTATGACTGTACCGGTAACTGGTGAATTGAGGTCTTCAACGGCTTTGACAGATTCAATGGTGCCAAAAGTTTCTCCCTTGGTTACTAGGTCACCAATGTCTGGTAATTCCAAAAAGACAACATCACCCATTTGGTCTATAGCAAATTCAGTAATACCAATGGTGCCAATTTCTCCATCTAGCCGCACGTATTCGTGAGTATCCTGGTATTTCAAATCCTGCGGATATTCAAAAGACATTTTAGTTTTTTCCTTCCATCTCAAAATAGTTAGCGCCCACAGTTCCCTCAGTTATGGTCGGTCATGATCGCGTTTCCTGATTATATGAGGTCTACCATAGTTACCTTTTCCCTGGTTTAGGGGTCGGGTATGGGTTACGCAAGCGGTAGCTATCGGTATACCTACTCAACCAAGAAATGCCATAACCATAATTTAAATTGAGTAACTCAAAACACATTATCAGTTAGTGAGACGATTTTGGGAGCGATAAAACGGACGTTTGACTACAACACCCCGGTAATTCTTACCACGTATATCTACTTCTAACTGTTCACCCACCTTTGTTAATTGAGTAGGAACATAGGCTAAGGCTATAGGATAGCCTAATGTGGGGGATAAAGTCCCGCTGGTAATCTCGCCCACAACCTCACCTGCTGATAGAATGGGGTAGCCATGGCGCGCAATATTCCGCCCTGACATTTGTAAGCCGATTAACCGCTTCTGCACTCCCTGGGCTTTTTGTTGTGCTAAAATTTCTCTACCGATGAAATCATCTTTACTGTCAAGGTGAACTAGCCATCCTAAACCCGCTTCTAGGGGGGTGGTGGTGTCGTCAATATCTTGACCATAAAGCGCCATCGCTGCTTCTAGTCTTAGGGTGTCTCTAGCACCTAGTCCGCAAGGGGTAACGCCGGTTTGATGCAGTCTTTGCCACAATTCTATACCCTCATCTGCATCTAGCATGACCTCAAAACCATCTTCCCCGGTGTAACCGGTGCGGGCGATAAATGCGGGTTTACCCAGTAGAGTTGTTTGGAGATGACCAAAGGGTTTAATAGGTTGTAGGTCTGCTTGTACTAAGCTCTGAAGATGTTTAACGGCCTCTGGTCCTTGGATGGCAATTAATACTTTTGACTGTGACAGGTCTTGAAATTCTACCTGATTTTGGTCCAGTTGCTGTAATAGCCATGCTTTATCTTTATCTGTCGTGGCTGCATTGACGATTAGTACAGCCTTTTGTGTGCCGGTGCTGTCCTCACCTTGATAGTATATAATAATGTCGTCAATAATTCCTCCCTGGGGATTGAGTAAGACTGTGTATTGTGCTTCACCTGGTTTTAGTCGGTTTAGGTCTGAGGGTACTAAGGGCTGAAGTTGGTTAATTAGGTGTTTACCTTGAAGGGTGAATTTACCCATGTGGGAGATATCGAACATCCCCGCAGTGGTTCTCACAGCTTCATGTTCCCCGCTAATACCAGTAAATTGTACAGGCATTTCCCAACCGCCAAAGCTGGTAAAACGGGCTTTGAGTTCTGCACTTAGTTGATATAACGGGGTTCGCCTTAAGGATGGGGTGATGTCTTGTTGATGAGCCACAGGTATTTATGCGATCGCAGGTCATTATATATCCTAGGGTACGCTCTATAGTTATGGCTCAGGCTAGCCGGGGTTAATCACCGTCAGTAAGCTGTAATAGTGAATAATATAATTGTTGAGATTTGTTAACAAAAAAATGATTAAGTATTGGCAACTACTGGCTAGTTTGGTTTTAGTTACCTTTGTGTTTTTCTTCCCCGTCTCCGCTCAAGCTGCTAGTTCTTCTAGTATTACCCGTTCTGTGGGTGAGGAAGTAGGGGTAAAAGATTACTCTGGTCAAGATTTGGTGGGGACTGAGTTTACCAATGTGGTTTTAAAGAAGACTAATTTTAGTAATACGAATTTCCGCGGCGGTGTGTTCAATGGCTCTTTGTTAGAGGGGGTAAATCTCCATGGTGCAGATTTTAGCGATGGTATAGCCTATTTGACTAAGTTTAAAGGTGCTGATTTAACCGATGCTGTATTTACCAATGCGATGATGTTACGTTCTATCTTTGAGAATGTGGACATCACCGGGGCTGATTTTACCGATGCGATTTTAGATGGACCGGAAATTAAAAAACTGTGCGCTCAAGCTAGTGGGGTGAATCCTCAAACTGGTGTAGATACTCGCGAATCTCTCCAATGTAAGTAATAATACAGTATATTACTTTTAATTCAGAGATATAAGTTAGAAGCCAGGGGTTAAAACCCCTGTTTAGATGTATTTAAGTTCATTAATTCCCTGGTGCTAATTTAGCAATACTTGCTTTGCTGCAACTTCCATCAGCTTTTCTCTGCTTTCTCTCCCTTGTTTTAATTTGGCTTCTAGGCGATCGCACAGGGACATCAGGCGATCGCACTTCTCTACAATCCGTTTTTGTTCTGCAAGGGGTGGGAGGGGGAATATAAAATTTTTAATTGATTTTACACCGACATTAGCTTGGGTAGTCTTGTTTGTATACCTTTCAATTTCTTTTTTGACAAGATTAGATAGAGAATAATAAAATGAATACTTAGGTTCTATAAAGCTATGAAAGTTTTTTACAACAGCACATGAATAGGAAGCCAAAAAATCAATGTCAGTTTCAACTAGCCTATTTTCACCAATTGTTCCATATCTAGGAAAAATAATATCTCCTAGTGACGGTTGTATTTTCTTTTTCAGAGTCTCAAAATCTTCTTGTGAAATTTTCTTGGCCTTTGAAAAATCTATGGCGTTACCTTTTATAAAGTCTTTAGGAGACACATAAGGTATGCCTTCCTTAGTCTCTGCTGGCATTTTATGGTCTACATCACCGATACATAATGCAATATCATTCCATCTACACCAAATCCAATTTTCAGGTAATTGATAAACTTTATCCTCCTCTTTAACTGAGCTTAAATCCTCTTGTTTGCGAATTTTTTTAGCTTCTATTAGCTTTTTCTTTTGAGCTTTTATCTTTTTGATTAAAGTCTGAGCAGGTTCATCATTTGGATCTTGTCTTACAAGCTTACCCATGACAGCCAATTGCAAAATCGCCTGACGTAGTTTAGGAATGGTTTCAGGGACACTGTAGAGTAAATCAAAATTATTACAAATGCGTTCCCAATGGTGGCGGAAATCATCGGGATTTTGTGAGGAGAGGAGTTGAGCGATCGCACCTTCATTCATCCTCACAATACTATCTTGCTTTTGTTTGTGCTGTTTTTCGATTTCGTCGCACAGGGACATCAGGCGATCGCACTTCTCTACAATCCTTTTTTGTTCCGCAAGGGGTGGGAGGGGTACAGGAATGCTTTCACATCTACTTTTATTGAGGTAAGAAATGGTAGTAGATGTGGCAGTAGATTCTAAAAAATTTTTTTGGCTTTGGATGAGGTAGGCAATATATTCAGAACATAATCCCTTTGGAATAACAAAACCATGAATTTGCTGATTAGTAACCACATCTTGTTCAATAACTGCAACCAAACCAAAACGCCCCACACAACTCATTAGTACACTACCTTGCGGAATAATACGAGCGTTATATTTAATAATCTCTTCTTTTGATAAACCTAAACCAGAGTGATTATTAAGTAAATTTATCCCCTTATCATCAAAGTTAGATAAAGTAATCCAAGGAAATTCGCCAGAAAAGGATTTTGGTTTATCTCGATTAGGAACAATTGATCCGCAAATAACACCAATCCTAGTTAAAACCCATTCGCTTGGAATTTTATAAGGAATATCATTTAAATTAATGGGTATAAGTTTATCTGATTTAAAAAAAACTTTATTTTGAATCATCTGCTGTTTTTCTAATTTAATCCTCTCCAACAACACCGCAGCAGGTTCATCATTTGGATCTTGTCTTACAAGCTTACCCATGACAGCCAATTGCAAAATCAACTCCCGCAACTTAGCTGTTGCATTTGGCGCATCAGTCAACAAATCAAAATTTGTAAAAAAAGTATCTACTTTCATTTAAACGGATTCACAATTTCTAATTTATTATCTACCAATAACCCATGGTGCATATCTTCAGAATAGAGAATACTTGCTCCCCCAGCTAAAGCACAAGCAACAATTAAACTATCCCAAAAAGAGAAATTATACCTACTCCTAAGATTAGAAGAGTTCACAAAAATATCACGATTAAATGTAATTATGTGATAACCCTGATAAAATGCCTCTATTAACTGTTTTATTTTTTGCTCAGTAAAAGAAGATTTTTTAATGAGATTAAGACATACTTCATTAATAACTTGTGTACTAATGATTACCCCTTCACCATTGACTAAACCACAAGCTATATGGCGTTTGTTAATGTATTCATGATTTGCCAGGGCATAAATCCAGATATTAGAATCTAGAAAATGTCCATTCTCATGAATTGCGCTCATAAATCTCCTCTCGTGTCAAAGGTGGCCATTCAAACTCAACCGGATGCTCCATCAGTTCAGCAATAATATCTACTGCTGCTGTTCTTCTAGCTTTTTTCATCACAATTACTTTTACAGACTCTCCATCTAGTTCTCCTTGATAAATTTCAGGAATTTGAATTACACCATCTTTGACAATACCTTGAAATTCTACTACTTCCATCTGCATAATCTCATCTCCAGAGATTTTAAGATATTTTGTTTCTATCTATTATTCTATAGTTTGATCAACTTGATCATTCAAAGCTGACATCAACTCAAATTTTAACTTACCGCGCACATCACCCAACTCAGCCATGAGTTTGTGATACTCTGCTAACATTTCATCTAAATCAGCCTGTGCTACATCAACTTGGTGGGGATTCTTAATATCTAGGTTGTAATTATTCGCCTTTAAATCAGTAATAGGACTTACGCAACTGGCACAGGCGATCGCTACGCAGAGCTTGCATCTGTGTGTAGCAATCGCTAAATGAAAGCACATTGGTATTATATAAGTGATGTCAATGGCACGGGGGGATGCCTAGTGCAGTTGATAGTAGA
>NZ_JANQDF010000028.1:0-18136 GCF_029891675.1 Anabaenopsis tanganyikae CS-531 | reverse complement strand
CTATCAACTGCACTAGGCATCCCCCCGTGCCATTGACATCACTTATATAATACCAATGTGCTTTCATTTAGCGATTGCTACACACAGATGCAAGCTCTGCGTAGCGATCGCCTGTGCCAGTTGCGTAAGTCCTAAGGATATTTAGCAGTTACTACTAATGATCATGACATTACCTCAACTTATATACTTCTCCCCTATCAACCAATATCTCACCGGTCAATAAATCCTTCACAGTAGCTAATAAAGTCCGATGAGAATCTACGTAAAATAACACAGATATCCTATCAAAACCTGCTTCTCCGGGGGGGTTAAGTTTAGCTACACAAACCTTTTGATGCTGACTATCTAAAGAACGATAAGTTTCTTGGTGTTGGACAATACTGCTTGTCATTCTTCCTGACGCATCAAAAGCGATTTCTGTTTGCGTCATATCGCCTAATTCACCAATATCCAAATGCACCTCCATTTGTCCATTATTTGCAACTTGTAAATTTAACCATGCTTTAGATTCACAAGGATATTTTGTACCTTGTGTAAATAAGCGATGATAAGTATATGTTCTACTGTAAGCATCCCATAAACGAATAGCGTAACTATGATGCAAGAAATCATCAACCTGTGTAAATTTACTCACAGTTAAAGCACCATGACACACAGCATCAAAGGGCTTATTAAGTTTTACCTTATTCTTACCGAAATAAGATATAATTAGTTGTCTGACTGCCGGAATTAAACAACTTCCTCCTACTAATAAGACTTCATCAATATCATTTTTATGAATACCTTTTTTGAAAGCAATTCCTAACACATCATCTAAAGCTTCCCGCAACTGTTGTAAAAATTGTCTATTTTCTAAAATCTCCTCTAATTTTTCACGATTCATTCTCAATTCATAAGACATAAAAGATTCATCATCAAACCATGTTTCACTAACAGATTGATTTTTGGATAATTGAATTTTTAGCTTTTCGGCAATTTCTAACAAATTTTGATAAGCAATTTTGCCTAATTGTTCCCGTCTTAAATTCTGAGAACGTAAATAATCTTCTACTATCCAAATATCAATATCTTCTCCACCTACATAAGCTTCAGATTTAGCTAAAACCTCAGCGCGTAAATTACCATTGGGACTAGAATGAGGAACTGTTTTGAGTAAACTTAAATCTAGAGTTCCTCCGCCAAAGTCCACCACTAACATCAACACACCAGGATGTTTGATAGCATATCCCAAGCCAGCAGCCGTAGATTCATCTATAATTGAAACCTCAGGAACATTTAACTTTGCTCCCAAGTCTCGAAACCAATCTAAATAACGTTCAAAAGCACCAACAGGAACAGTAAAAACTAAATGATTTGGTTTAATATTTTGTTTTTTAATTTCTCTCCAAATACTTTGAATAAATAACTCACATATTGATCTAGAATCATAATCTCTTCCCTCGATATGTATCGGGGGTGATTGATAATCTCCAGCTAAATCACGTTTAAATTTTTTAAATAATCGCTCAGGAGGGTAACTTTGAGAAAGTCCTAGTCTTTGACTGCGGACCCCTTCACCTAAGATCACCTGGTTATGTGATTTAATAAAGAGTACGCTGGGAATAACTGGAATTTCTAATCTTTCACCGTGAGCAGAAGCACCAATAAATAAACGGGATAGATTAGGAAAACGTAAACTTTTAGGTAATTGAGTATCAGGTTCTAAAATACTGACCACAGTATTACTTGTACCAAAATCAATTGCAACAGTTGTCATAATTCAAGATTGAAAGTAGGTTTGGTTTCAACGTAAATCAACAAAACCATGAGGTCATGAAATTTTTCATTTTTGCTTCTAGCAATGGTAAAATTGCACCTGAAAAGGTGGTATTATTTGACAATAATTATCTAATACGGCAGTTTTAAAAATGCCGTAGTATACCGGGATATTTAAGTATAGATTTATTATCTGTGATTGCTGAAGTTTTAAGTTAGTAACCCCAGCCTACGATATGAAAGATTTTAACATTTATTATATCTACCTGGAAGAGTGCGACTAACCTTAGCTGGATAGAGAATATTATCACCTTTTTGATAACCAATAAAACGAATATATACTAATTCTCCTTCTAGGATCTCATCACTATCAGCTTGATGTAATTGGGGATGATAGTTTACCTGTTCCCAAGTTTCACCAATGGGGGTATAACCCCAACTAGAAATAAGTTGCTCTAAAGATGTGAATAGGGACAGTATGTTTTTAGCAGGTAATTCAGGTTGTGCTAGAGCCATTTTCTTGACTGTAGGATAGTTGCTGAGTAAGGTTTGCAGTTGGGTAAAAGTCTCACACTGAAAATCACTTTGTAATTGTTGAGCTTGTTGTTTTAACTCTTCTCTGAGTCGTTGACATTGAATTTCTAAATCTTGGATTTTTCTCTCGGTGTTTGGAGAAATTACAGGTTGATTGATAATAGGGAGAGCTTGAGATTTTTCTAAAAATAGTGATGACAAAACCAGATAAATCGCCACTACCATAATTATACCAAAAGTAAGATGATTTATTTGTTCTAGCATATTATTTATTGACATATTTTTGAGATAAAAATGGTTTAAAAGATAAAATCATACTGTCTAACTCACTTTTATTATGCATGAGAAGATAAATCTTATTTCCAAGATATTTGTGTGCTGCTGCGATTTCGACAGGAATGATATTATGTCATCACCACTGCTGCAAGGATTGATTTTCACATATATTGATTAACCCATCTGGTTCGTAATATTCAGGTAAAAGTTCCTGAGATTCTATTGCTCCCAAGGATTTTTCTAAACCTCGTGTCGTTTCTACACAACTAGATCCGGTTGCATTTAAAACCTTTTCGACAATCTTACCATCTTTACCAATGTGATATTCAACTTTTTGATATTCTGCCATGATGCTTCTTCCTTTATCCTCATTATAAGCAATAATACTTTTAAACTGGGAGCAGTTCATTTTTTGATAACGCTGATAAAACCTCAACCCAACCCTCTCTTGATGAATAGGAGAAAGGGTGAGTAGAAATTTTATTTCCGTGCTTCACCAGGGGGATGTAATATACAGAGGTAAAACAGAGATGTTAACCCTTAAACCCATCTACCTACTACAACCCTGATCGTACCATCTTCTAATATTTCTTCTGTTTCTATATTAAATCCCTCAGTTTCAATTGTCTTCATCAAGATTTTGTGGGCATATTTTTGACTAATATGATTGACAAACTCCTGTTCATCAATTTCTGCACCCCAAAAATCTGCAACTAATTCATAATTTTCTCCCTGTGGACGAAAGCCTAAATCATAACCATTTTCTTGGGGGATGACATATTCGGCTGTTGTGCTATCACCCATGTAACCCCGTACATTGGTGTTTTTTTCTACGGTATAACCTAACTCTCGTAGTACTTGATGCAGAATTTCCCCCTCTTTGATTTGGATTTGGATAGTCGTAAAATGAGACATATAAAACTCCTCAATGTAATTGCTTCTAGCGGAATAGTCATGTTATGATTATGATATTTTCGCAGGAGAGAATATTCACCTATTCCCCTTTCTTTTAATCTACTTCTAGGGGAGTTAAGCCTTGTTGCTGAGAATAGTTTTTTAACTCCTCAACTAATTGGGTATCTATAGAAGCTGTTCTGGCTCCTGCTTCCGCAGCCCAGCGTTTTAAACTAGCGATTTGTTCTTTGGCTATGGCTGCTAAAGGTACGGTTTCTGATATAGCGGCTAAAATATCATCTGTGTTAAAATCACGCCGATTACCATTTACCAGATTACCAAAAGCTTGATGCATTCCATCAATAATCACTTGCTGAATTTCAGCACCGCTAAAGTTTTCTGTATGTTCAGCAAGTTTGGGTAAATCAAAGTCTCGCAGTTGGGAGGGACGAATTTTTTGCAGGTGGACTTTGAAAATATCATGACGTTCTTGTTCTGTAGGTAAATTTAAAAAGAATATTTCATCAAAGCGCCCTTTCCTTAATAACTCAGCTGGGAGAATTTGCACATTATTGGCCGTAGCTACCATAAAGACTGGACTTGTTTTTTCTTGCATCCAAGTAATTAATGTCCCAAATACCCGGCGAGAGGTGCCAGAATCACCATCAGCACTACTATTGATATTACCAAATGCTTTATCTATTTCATCCATCCATAATACACACGGAGAAATAGCTTCTGCTAATTGAATCATTTTGCGAATGCGATTCTCACTTTCTCCCACTATTCCCCCAAATAGTCTACCTACATCTAAGCGTAAGAGAGGTAAACGCCATTCATGGGCGATGGTTTTGGCTGATAATGATTTACCAGTTCCTTGTATTCCTACAAGTAAAATTCCTTTGGGGTTAGGTATTCCATACCGTCGAGCTTCTTCGGTAAACGCATCTTGACGCATCCGCACCCACTGTTTAAGATTTTCCAATCCCCCAACATTCTTTAATGATTCATGGGCTGTGTAAAATTCTAATATTCCTGTTTGGCGAACTGCTTGTTTCTTGGCTTCTAAAACTCCGTCAATATCTGATTCGTTTACTTGTCCTTTGGCGGCTAAAGCTGCTGCTAAAACTCGCCGAATTCTAGCGCGACTTAATCCTTCACAGGCTTTGATGAGTTGCTCTTTTCCTAGTCCGCTTAAATTGAGTTTCTCAGGAACCACTAGTTGGTGAATCAAGTAATCAATCTCTGCAATCTTTGGTAAAGGAAAATCAATAACTGTGATTTCTTCTTGTAATTCTGGAGGAATGGTTAATGTATGACTGGTGAGGATGAGGGTCTGACGGGTGCGGTTGAGTTGTCGAGTCAGATTTTTGAGCGCGCGAATCACGGGAGCATGTCTTTCCATCTCCGGGCTTTTGAGGATAAAATGTATATCACGCAATACAAATATAGTAGTTGTGTTTTCTGGTGCTTTGGCTATTCTGGCTAATGCACTCATGACGGATCCTTTATCGTTTCCGTTGTCATTCCAACCGGTAACTATGTCCCAGAATAATAACTGACGCTGTGACTGGGATAGTTGCGTGACTTGTTGTAGTACTTCTTCTATGGGTTCTTCTTCGGCTCCGACTATATAAAGTAGTGGATAGCGGGCGCGAAGCATTAAGTCTAATTGCTGGACTAGTTTTTCATGGGGACTTGCGGTGCTCACAGCATTGTTACTCATTAGTATAAATGGCAAATGAATTATTAATGTATGAAATTTGTCTAGGAGATATGAGCAGTTATAAGTTGGGCTATCCTGTCGCTAAACCACCACCGATCTTTATGGTTCAGCTATTTATTTCGATTCCTATCCTAATAACTACCCGACAAAAAGCTTTATAAAGTTAGCTAATGGTCAAACACCATTGGCTAGATTTTCGCCTCGATGATTCAAGCCTTGTGGGTGAGGATAAGAATAGCGACATCTCAGGCTGGGAATAGCATTTAAAAGGGCTGGTAACTCCGGCGCTTGACTTGGAATATTAAGCACAGTATCATGTCCTTCCGGTTCCTGTGGATTATTCATCATTCCTCAACACTGGGTTTACTTATTGCTGTATTAAAAATATCATACTCCCGCTGGATAATAAACGCCCAGTCTATTTATCCCCAGTTCCTATATGGCGAAGTGAGAATAAATTTCTGATTTTTGACCTTTCCTAGAGCGTTTATGGCGGCTCTTGTTGAGCGATTACCTTGGGATCTGCGCGATAGCTGGCGTGGCGCAGCCATAGGGCGATCGCACGCTATATCATAGCTAAAGCTTGAGCGAATGGCAATTGCTAATTTTTGGTATAGCTAGTACAGTCAGACAGGGCATGACCGCCAATTCACAATAAAAGTTTACATTTTTGTGTCACCCTCATATGCTACAATTGGACAGTTTAGAAATCAGAGAAATAAACAAATCTCGACCACCCACAAAACAAGACTCCACACAACACCAAAGAGCTAAAAAATTAGGCATTTGTACCGTTTGATTTCTCCTATCACAATTAATCTCAGTGCATTGCAGGCAATGGTTAGTCTTCCTCCATCCTACTCTGTCCCCGAAAGCTTTCCAAACTTCATAGTCCCACTCTTGAGTTCCCCCCAAACTTTCATAAATCTGCTTTTGAACAGAAAAACCAAACAGCCCATCGCTGTACTTTAACCACAACTGGTCAATGGTACCAAGGTCTGCACAGGGAAAGTCATGAATACTTTGAATATTTAACCAGCCTTCCTCTTCCCTTTGCGCAACAGCTAACATTACCCGCTTTGTTTCGTCATCAGCTGCTTTCCACTTCTGTTTTGCGAGTAAGTCGCGCAGGTGAGTATAGTCTGCCCCTACAACTGAGTATAACTCTATTCCGTCCTCAAATATTCTTAACGCCTCTTTGGCCTTGGCTTCTGTGCGAGACTGCAACAACGAATAAGCTGCATATTGTACCTTTGGTGACTCATCATTTAAAGCCTGAATTAAGAAATCTAAACCCAGTTCGCCATAATTGAAAGCTTGTGCAATTCCGAGGATTCTCACCTGGGGATTAGGATTACTAAAGCGTAATATCACCCCTTCCATACCACCTAAAACTGCTGCGAACTGTGGCGCTGTATGTTGTCCACCAAGTACAGCATCGTATTCACCAGGTTCTTGCGGATTATTCGTCATTGCTCTATCTCTAGCCTTGATGTATTGCTGTGTCCAAAAGATTGGACCTAGTGAGACGGTGGGACGACAGATGTCAGAAACTTATGCATATTGATCAACTTATGCAGTTTGACAGTTGTGACTATGAGCAAACATTTTTTATTCAGTTTTATTTACCGGAGATGATATGCGGCTAAGTATCGCCAGTAATATAAATATATAAATGCAACTAATAGTTAACTTTGGCATAAGCTACTTGCAGAAGTTCGCTATACAGTAAAGGCGCTGCGGTTTGCAACCCAATCACAACGATCTGTGTCATACTGGTAAATTCACAAAAAAACTCTATCTCTATCTTAACGACAATAGAGATCATAAGTTTATGTGACTCCCAGTGCTGAGGAATCGCGGATTTTGGGGATGGTGTTTGAGCAATCTCGTCCCTGTTGATAGGTGTTCTTATGGCACCAGAATATCTGGCGACCGCCGACATCTCTACCCACAAGAGGATAGGATTTTACGCTCTACCAATCAACGGCCTTAACCCCATGTCCTAATTATAGTATCACCCAAGTATTATGAGAAATACTTGAATAAATCTTAATTACTCTGAACATCACCCCAAAAACCCTATCTGAGTTAGTAAATCTTAAACTCTGCTAACTAGGTAGAGTTTGATCACCAAAAAAATGAAAAATGGGTTTAAAGTTTTGCCAATGTAGCGGTACTTTTTAATACAGAACTATAAACAGGGTGTCAGTCTGGCTATGCTGCAACTAGAGGTAGTTCATACCCGCAATCTGAGAGTTGCTAGGGTAAGCAGTATGTGACAATATTTCACTTATACATACTTTCTCGGGTTGAGCGATGGCGATCGCCCCTATCAAAACATAGTGGGAGCGTGAGAACCCCTAAGAGGATGTTTGTCAAGTCATGATTAGTGTATCGAAATTATTTGACCCTTCCCTAACCCTCCCCTTGTAAGGGGAGGGGACTGGATTTGATTGTTTTTTGTGTGTTCCCTGTTCGGTGTGTTCCCTGTTCCCTAAGATAAAAATTACCTGTTGAAAACTTATCAAACATCCTCTAAGGGATTAAGTAAATCATATCGTAAACGTTGCGTAGCATGGCTTTGGCCTGGGTAGCAACATCAGTTTAGAATCCCCTGTGTTTCCAGCAGGGGAGATGTCAAGCTAATTTCATGTTTTCACCTAAACATACAACAAGAATTAAGAATCTAACCTTTACCATAAATACTCATCGGCTCCTTGAGGAACTTAATATAAAAATGTTTAAACGTAGACTTAATCACCCGAGGCATGGCAAAATCAATTGGCATTAACTGATCTGGTAGTTGCCAATCTGTTATTGTCAGTAAATCTGGATGTAAATGGGGAAAATCAATTTCGGTAAGTTCAGGACAAACGCCCAATCTTTGAGAAGCTGCAACCGTAGGTACTTGTTCCGGTGATACCTTGAGAATTTCCACCATTGACCGATCTAAAGCAAATACATCTGATGCTGCTGCTAAAATACCCAAATCACGGGGTTCTCCCCCACTAGGTCCATTACCTTCATGACCGATGATACCATCTAAAATGGTTAGGTTGGGATTAATTGCCCTGGCTGTCTCTACTAACATTTCACCAAATCGGTGAGTATCTTTCCCCGCTTCCATGTGCCACCAAGCTTTCATTTTACCCGGAACACAACCAAACAGATTTTTTACCCCCATAGTTAAAGTCAACTGCATATGTGATTTGACTTTGGGTAAGTTAATGACTACATCTGCTTCCATAGCCTCTTTACATAGCCGCAGATGATTAAAATCTTCACTGACAGTTTGGTAACGCTTACCGTGAAACTCAATAATAGGAATATTCAGTTCTTCTAAAAGCGGGAGATAGCCATTGGCTTGTGCTACTCCTTTGGCGCTTCCAAAAGCCGGACTGTCCCCTAAAAAGGGCTGACCACCAGCGTCTATGACCATCTGGGCAACTTCATAAACCAGTTCCCGGCGGGTTGTACACTCCTTATGGGGACGGGCCCCTGTGAGAAGATTCGGTTTGAGTAACACTCTATCCCCTGGTTTCACAAAGGCAGACATCCCCCCCAAAGGTTGCAGCAGGGTAGCTAAAGATGCCCGTAAAGCCTCCTGTTCATAGGAAGTAGCCCGAATCAAACTAACGGATGGTTTTTGAGTCTGCATGGATAATATATAGGATTGATATAAGTACAATTATACGCCCCTCTTCTTGGTAAGGAGAGGGGAGACCTGGAAGTGAGTCAAAAGTGAGGTAAGGTGTTTGAATTTTATGTTAGAGGCACAATGGCGCTCATTTGTTCCAAATCTAACACTTTTGCTAATTCCCCTTCACTCATTAACCCTCTTTCTAAAACAATTTGCCTGAGAGATTTACCGGTTTCTAAAGATTCTTTGGCTACAGCAGCCGCATTTAAATAACCAATGTGGCTATTTAGTGCTGTGACTAATGCTAAACTACCTTCAGCATAAGTTAAACAACGTTCCCTGTTGGCAGCAATTCCCTCAATACAGCGTTGGGTCAGAGCCGCGATGGTATTACCGAGAATTTCGATACTGTGAATCAGATTATAGGCGATGAGGGGCATCATCACATTCAATTCTAATTGTCCTGCTTGAGCAGCTAAGGCGATCGCATGATCGTAACCCATTACCTGAAAACATACCATAGATGTCATCTCTGCCATAACTGGGTTATATTTACCCGGCATAATTGAGGAACCCGGTTGTACTGGGGGTAATTGAATTTCTTTAAAACCAGTTTTGGGGCCTGAGTCCATTAACCGCAAATCATGGGAGATTTTGACTAAATCCTGCGCTAAATTGCGTAAAGCACCGGAAACATTCACAAAAGGTGCCATACTCTGCATTGCGGCCATTAAATGGGGTGCTGGTTCCAATGGTGATTCCATCAACTGGGAAATCACTTCTACCACACGGGTGCGATACTGGGGATGAGTATTCATTCCAGTACCAGCAGCACTACCACCCAAACCCAAGACCATTAAATCCCCAGAAGCTATATAGATGCGGTTCTGGTGGTCTGATAATATCTGCGCCCAACCGCCGAAATTATCACCCAAACGCACAGGGACTGCATCTTGTAAGTGGGTTCTCCCTGATTTGACGATATCTTGAAATTCTACAGCTTTGGTTTCTAATGCGGCGATCGCTTTTGATAGAGCGGGGTGTAATGTGTGGGTGAGGGCTAATAGTCCCCCAATCCGAATTGCCGTAGGAATCACATCATTGGTAGACTGTCCATAGTTTACATGGTCATTGGGACTCACCCGCTGATAATTGCCCTTTTCTTCCCCAAGAATTTCTAAAGCTCGATTTGCTAAAACTTCATTGACATTCATGTGGTGAGAAGT
This sequence comes from Anabaenopsis tanganyikae CS-531, assembly GCF_029891675.1. Taxonomy (NCBI): domain Bacteria; kingdom Bacillati; phylum Cyanobacteriota; class Cyanophyceae; order Nostocales; family Nodulariaceae; genus Anabaenopsis; species Anabaenopsis tanganyikae. The sequence goes on along the minus strand of NZ_JANQDF010000028.1, from coordinate 8,082 downwards.
CCCCGCACCAGCTTGATAAACATCTACTACAAACTGATCTCGTAACTTCCCGTCCAATATTTCATCAGCAGCTTGGACAATTGCTTGACTGATATCTGAGGGAATACAACCCAATTCTCCGTTGACGATAGCGGTAGCTTTTTTGATAATTAAACAAGCATCTACATAAGTAGATAAGGGTCTAATGCTGCTAATATCGAAGTTTTCTACTGCTCGGAGTGTTTGAATACCGTAATAAGCGCTACTTGCAATTTGGCGATCGCCCATGGAATCGCGTTCAATGCGAAAATCTTTATTTTCAGTCATAGTGTTCTGTGGATCATGTCAAAATACAGATCATGCCATGCAAATACACTAAAAACCTAATTTGGTGCTATATGAATTTACCCAACTTAATTACCTTTTCTCGACTTTTGGGAATACCGTTTTTACTTTACGGCTTATATAATCCTACACCCCAAGCTAGATGGGTCTGTTTGACCATATTCTTGGTCGCAGCGTTAACTGATTGGTTGGATGGCTATTTGGCGCGCAAACTCAACCAAATTACTGATTTAGGTAAATTTCTCGACCCTTTAGTGGATAAATTACTCGTACTTGCGCCCTTGTTAGTCTTAGTGGAATTAGAAACTATTCCCGCTTGGGGGGTGTTTGTGATTTTAGCACGGGAATTGGCGATCGCTGGTTGGCGGGTCAATCAAACTACAATCACAGGGGCGAATATTTGGGGGAAATTTAAAACCGTCAGTCAAATAATTGCTATATCACTGTTAATTGCTCCTTTATCCACAGCTTGGAAAACTCCTTGTTTGATTGCTTTTTGGGTTTCTGTAGTTTTGACTTTAATATCTGGGGTCATTTATCTGATTCCATCTAGGAATCAAAACAGTTTGTAAGATAGCATCCCATTAGTGATATGAGAAAGGCTCTAAATTTTATCACAAAGAACATCGTTGGTTGTCTGGTGGTTTTAGATTTGATATGATTCTTAGTTAGGCTGTCCTCTTTTCATAGTTTTGTTTTATCCAGGATTGATATTCTCCTGAGCGTACCTGATTAATCCAATCGGTGTTATTCAGATACCATTTGACAGTTTTCAATAAACCACTATCAAAGTTCTCTTGAGGTTGCCAACCTAATTCATCAATAATTTTACTACAATTAATTGCATATCTCCTGTCATGTCCCGGACGGTCTTTGACAAAAGTAATTAAATCAGAGTGGGAAAAATCAGATTTAGGGGCTAATTCATCTAGAATTGCACAAATTTTCGCCACAACTTGTAAGTTGGTTTGTTCGTTCATTCCACCAACATTATAAGTTTCACCAAGTTTTCCCTGTTCTAGAACCAGTTTAATGGCTTGACAATGGTCGATAACATAAAGCCAATCTCGAATATTTTGACCATCCCCATATATAGGTAATGGTTGACCTTCCATCCCATTCAGGATAGTCAAAGGAATCAGCTTTTCAGGAAACTGACGCGGACCATAATTATTAGAGCAATTTGTGGTTAAAGTTGGTAATCCATAGGTATGATAATAAGCCCTCACAAAATGGTCAGATGCTGCTTTCGATGCTGCATAAGGACTATTAGGCGCATAGGGGGTATCTTCTTTAAAAGCTGGTTCTTGGGGACTTAGTGAGCCGTAAACCTCATCTGTAGATATGTGCAAAAATCGAAACTTTTGCTGTCTTAGTGGTGACAATTTATCCCAATATATCCGACTTGTTTCTAATAGCTGGAATGTACCAACCACATTAGTTTGAATAAAAGACTCTGGACTTAAAATAGAACGGTCAACATGACTTTCAGCCGCAAAATTAATAATCGCTTCTGGCTGATATTTTTCTAATAAAAAACTAACTAATTCACAATTACTAATATCTCCGCGCACAAAAAGATAGTTGGGATCATCTTGTATTGCTGCTAAAGTTCCTAAATTACTTGCGTAGGTTAATTTATCTAAATTAATGACTTTAGCCCATCCTAATCTCGTCGCTTCTAACACGAAATTAGCACCAATAAAACCCGCTCCGCCTGTCACCAATACAGTTTGCATATCTTCTCAAATAGTTGATTTATTAATCTTTTATTCGCCCCGTAGTGGTTAAAACTTATCTTAACCACCACCTAAACTATAGCAGTCCTAAATCATTTATAAACTTCCCTCTTCCCTTAGATACCTAAACGACTAACGACCTGGAGAAATTTTGAAATAGAATTGCTATAGTCCCGGCTAAACCCTAGACAGCCTGCAAAATTTCTTCATCTAAGGAGAAATCAATTTCAGCTTGATCTTGTCTAGATTTGAGATAATCCTTTTCTAGAGAATCAGCTAACCCAGAAATTAAATCATATTCAGGTTGCCAAGCTAATTCTCTCATAGCTTTATTCACTGATGCAAAGAAATGCTGTACTCGCATGGGGAAAGCTTTGCGCTTGCCAAAATCGAATTTTTTCGGGTCATAATGTACTATTTTAATGGCATCAGGTGATTTACCCGCTGCTACAGCACAAGCACGGGCTAAACCATCAAAGGTCACAAAGCGATCGCCGGAAATATTATAAATTTGTTTTATGGCTTGTTGATTACCGATGACCTGTAACATGGACTGAGCTAAATCTTTGACATGACCTAACTGGGTAATATGCAAGCCATTACCAGGAATGGGAAGGGGGCGATCGCGTAAAATTCTATCAAAAAACCAGCTTTCTAAAGGATTATAGTTACCCGGTCCGTAAATATAAGTTGGGCGAATCGCAGTAAAAGGTAAATTTTGTTGAGTTAGGTAAGATTCTGTTTCATGCTTACCCCGGTGGCGACTTTTCGGATCTACTGCATCCCCTTCTATGTGCGGTAATTGGTCAGATTTGAGATATACCCCCGCAGAACTCATATATACAAAGTGTTGTACCCGTCCTTGATAGATTTCTGCTAAAGGTTGAGTATCCGTAAGTTCCCGACCGTTATTATCAAAAATCACATCGAATTCCTCCGATGATAATTTTTCTTTTAGTTGGTTGGGGTCAGTGCGATCGCCTATAATTTGTCCTACTCCCGGTAAAGAAGGTAAAGGACGATTCCCACGATTAAACAGTACCACCTCATGCCCTTGTTCTACCAACAGTTGAGTCAGATAAACACCAATGAACCTAGTACCACCCATGATTAAAATTCGCATAAAATCCCACCTGAAAAAAAATACTTGTTGTCAAGAGGCTGAAGTCACTATTACCTAGTCCCTAACTTGAGGTTATCAGGTGGCCGTATCCCTGTGGAACCTATAAAGAAAAAACCATTACCTATATCTGACAACTATTTTTGTCTGTTTTTTACCTGTGAGAGTTAGCCGTGTCTTTAAAATATGCTTTAGTTCATGAGTGGCTCACACCTAAAGCCACTGGGGGTTCAGAAATAGTAGTCCAGGAAATTCTCAAACATATAGACGCTGATGTATATGCTCTGATTGATTTTGAGTCAACCAATCCTCACAGTTATTTATACAAACGGCAGATTGGCACAAGCTTTCTCCAGCAATGGCCTTATGCTCAAAATGGTGTGCAAAAGTACTTACCTTTCTTACCGTTGGCAATTGAACAACTGGATTTACGGGATTATGATGTTATTCTTTCCTCATCCCACGCAGTGGCGAAAGGAGTTCTCACAACTCCCGATCAGTTGCATATCTGTTACTGTCATACTCCCATGCGCTATGCTTGGGATTTGACATTTGATTATCTGCACCACAGCAAGTTGGGACAGGGTTTACCTGGATGGGTAACTCGATATTTACTACATAGTTTACGCCAGTGGGATGTCTTGAGTGCCAATCGCGTAGATTACTTTATCGCCAATTCCCACCATACAGCTCGTCGCATTTGGCGCTGCTATCGGCGAGCAGCAACGGTTATTTATCCACCGGTAAATATTGATAAATTCCCATTGGTGACCCAAAAAGAAGATTTTTATCTCACAGTTTCCCGGTTAGTCAGTTACAAGCAGGTATCCTTAATCGTCAAAGCTTTTAATCAATTACAACTCCCATTGGTAATTATTGGGACAGGATCGGAAATACCAAAAATTCGCGAAATAGCCAGTTCCAACATCCAAATACTTGGATGGCAACCCGATGATGTGGTAAAAAAATATATGGCTAAAGCTAAGGCATTTGTGTATGCAGCTTGTGAAGATTTTGGCATTGCCTTAGTAGAAGCACAAGCTTGTGGTACTCCAGTCATTGCTTACGGTGCTGGAGGTGCTTTAGAAACGGTGCGCGATCTGCGCGCTTGTACCGATACAGCAACGGGCATATTTTTCAGCACACAAACAACAGCAGCCTTAATGGAGGCAGTAGAAAAATTTGAAATTTATCAAACTTCATTCAATCTTGAGTATATGCGATCGCACGCTGCCCAATTTTCATCACAAGTTTTTGCCCAGCGCTATCTCAAATTTATAGAGCAATGTCACCAAGAAAAAAACATTCCAATAGCGTAGCATGGCCTAATCCATAAGTGAACAGCCAAAGTTAATTTCTGGCTTGGTAGTGCTTATTGGCACTTGATGCCCAGAAATGTTTCATTTTAGCTGTAAGATTGAGACTATGTGTGGTGTGGATTATTAAGGAGTATGATGACTGGCCAGAGCTCACTCCTCTCCGGTAAGCGATATCTAGGCTTCAGGAATGGTAAAGCCCAACAGCAAAGCACTAGTACGTCTATGCGTACTTTTATCAGCCGGGGACAAAAAACCAAGACGCCTAAACTCAAACCCAGAAGTTTGTCTTTACAGGGTTTAAACGGAGAGTTCGCTAAAAGATTGTTTGATATAGTGTTTTCACTGTTGGTATTGATTTTGTTCTTCCCACTTTATTTAATTTTGTCCCTGCTGATTGCTGTTAGCTCAGAAGGCCCGATTTTTTATATCCAGAAACGGGTAGGCAAAAACTACAAGACCTTCAATTGTATTAAATTTCGGACGATGGTCAGCAATGCAGACGAAATGCTCACGGAAATCATGGCAACATCACCTCACTTGCGAGAAGAATTCCAGAGCAATTTTAAGCTGAAAAAAGACCCCCGAATTACCAAAATTGGTCAATTTTTACGAATCACCAGCTTGGACGAATTACCTCAGTTTTGGAACGTTCTCAAGGGAGACATGAGTGTTGTCGGTCCTCGTCCCTTAGTAGGCTCCGAACTTGCTAAATATGGTTGTCACATTGATCATATTTTAACAATCCGCCCCGGAATTACGGGATTGTGGCAAGTTTCTGGGCGTAATGACATTCCTTACCCGCGAAGAGTCCAAATAGACCTGCATTATGTCAAATTTAGAAATTTCTGGCTAGATTTATGGATAATATTTAAAACAATTGATGTGGTTATTTTACCTAAAAATAAAGGCGCATACTGACAGCTACCGCTTGCGTAACCCATACAATCACTCCCACTGTATCGGGAAATTCCTGGGGTAGTTTCTCCTAGGAAACCATCAAAACCTCCCTTAGGTGTTGGGTAAGACAACCTTAATCATCCTTATGAAACAGAGAAATTTCCGTATTTCTCTGGGTGAGGTTTTTCAGTATTTACCGGTAATTGCATAACTAGTATGTACACCATAGGTTAGTCTGGGTAAGATGGTGTAAGATATCCCATTGATTAAAGTGATACTAATTCTTTGCCAAGCATAAATAATGTACACAAAATAATTAGGTTACTTTTGAGTTAAACTAATTCGGGGTGACTTGTGAAATGACTGACATATCAACAACGATAGCTACCGCTTGCGTAAGCTATGCAAAGCAAGCCTTAGACATATTGTTAACATCAATAGTTTTACCCTGAGATTATCTAGCCACAACTGGATTTTCTGAATCCGCGTTTAACCATTTCAATAGGGACAAAAGAGCATGACACAAACCAAACGGGCTTTAATTACTGGTATTACTGGTCAAGATGGTTCATATCTGAGTGAGTTTCTACTTGATCAAGGTTATGAAGTCCATGGTATTATTCGCCGGACTTCTACCTTTAATACAGACCGCATTGATCATATTTACGAAGATCCACATAAACCAGGAGTACGGTTGTTTCTGCACTACGGCGACTTAACCGATGGTACAACCCTACGCCGGATTATAGAACAAGTCCAACCGATAGAAATTTATAACTTGGGCGCTCAATCCCATGTCCGAGTCAGCTTTGACTCACCGGAATATACTGTTGATGCGGTAGGAATGGGAACACTGCGATTATTAGAAGCCATCCGGGACTACCAGCAACGTACAGGAATTCAGGTGCGTTTCTATCAAGCTGGTTCCTCAGAAATGTTTGGTTTAGTGCAAGCAGTACCCCAAAGCGAAACCACTCCTTTTTACCCACGCAGTCCCTATGCTTGTGCTAAAGTTTACGCCCACTGGCAAACTGTCAATTACCGCGAGTCCTATAATTTATTTGCCTGCAATGGCATACTTTTTAACCATGAATCACCCCGTCGGGGCGAAACCTTTGTGACTCGCAAAATTACCAGAGCGGTGGCTAAAATTGTCGCAGGTAAACAGAAAAAGATTTATATGGGTAATCTTGACTCCAAACGAGATTGGGGATATGCGAAGGATTACGTACGGGCGATGTGGATGATGTTGCAGCATGATCAACCCGATGATTACGTAATTGCTACTGGGGAGACTTACTCTGTACGGCAATTTTTGCAGGAGGCTTTTAGTTATGTGAACCTGAACTGGGAAGATTATGTCGAGTTTGACCAACGCTATCTTCGTCCCGCAGAAGTAGACTTGTTAATTGGTGACCCCACGAAGGCTAAACAAAAGCTTGGTTGGGAGCCTTCGGTAACTTTTACAGAACTAGTCGCTCTGATGGTGGAAGCAGATTTACAAGCATTGGGTTTGACTTCGCCAAATGGTAATGGTGCGAATATTGCCGATGATATTGCTACTATTCGTCAAGAACTGGGCGCTCTCCATTTCTAATCTATCCCAAGTAAAAGTATAAATTATGACTGCATTACAACTGAAAAATCAACGGATTCTCGTAACTGGTGGCGCAGGCTTCCTTGGCCGTCAAGTAGTTAATCAGTTATGTCAAGCAGGGGCTGACATTGCTAAAATTAGCATACCGCGATCGCGTGACCATGATTTACGTCTGCTGGAAAATTGCCAACGTGCAGTTGACCAACAAGATATTGTCATCCATTTAGCCGCTCATGTGGGTGGTATTGGTCTGAACCGCGAAAAACCCGCGGAGTTATTTTACGACAACTTAATCATGGGGACTCAGCTGATTCACAGTGCTTATGCAGCTGGAGTGAAAAAATTTGTTTGTGTGGGTACTATTTGCGCTTATCCTAAATTTACACCAGTGCCATTCCGAGAAGATGACCTATGGAATGGCTACCCAGAAGAAACTAACGCCCCCTATGGAATTGCTAAGAAAGCACTGTTAGTGCAATTGCAATCTTACCGCCAGCAGTACGGTTTTAATGGGATTTACTTGTTACCAGTAAATTTATATGGACCTGAAGATAATTTTGACCCCAGTAGTTCCCACGTGATTCCGGCTTTAATTCGCAAAGTCCATGAAGCCCAAATCAAGGGGGAAACACAACTCCCCGTTTGGGGTGATGGTAGCCCTACCCGTGAGTTTCTCTATTCGGAAGATGCGGCGCGGGGTATTGTCATGGGGACTCAGTTTTATAATGACTCTGAGCCAGTTAATCTAGGAACGGGTGCGGAAATCTCTATCTACGATTTAATTACTCTGATCTGTGAGTTGATGCAGTTTGATGGTGAAATAGTGTGGGAAACAGATAAACCTAATGGTCAACCCCGGCGCTGTTTGGATACTCAACGCGCTCAGGAGGCTTTTAACTTTACTGCTCAGGTGAGCTTTAGACAAGGGCTACAAAATACCATTGAGTGTGCGATTCGTTCTTCCTAAATGAGCATTTATGCTCAGGGACGGAAGGTAAGACTGGGTAAAACCAGACTCTTATAACTGTGTGTTCATGTGGGTGAGAATCCCACCCCCTAGGTGCAAGGGTGACAGCATCTTCCTTA
>NZ_JANQDF010000027.1:0-9136 GCF_029891675.1 Anabaenopsis tanganyikae CS-531 | reverse complement strand
AAAGCCTTTACTTTTTTTGAAGAAGGATTTAAAGGCATCTGACAGATATCTTAATGCGTATTGAGGGGCGCATTTAGACACTTGATAATACCAAGGAAGGGTAGATTTAATGGCTGCTACTAACCATTTATGTAAATCTATAGCTGTGGGAAATTTGATTTTGTCTTGAGGATTAAGTTTGTTATGTAATAATACCTGTTGACAAAGTGCTAAACCTTGATTCCAAGCGTGTCTGGCTACTCCTGCGTGTTGCGCCAGTAGTAGTCGTTGTTGCTTGTTAACTTTGAGTTGGGTTTTGAATCCTAGTAGCATACAGTAATTTTACTGCAATTTTGTCACCAAGCCAAAAGATGACAGGAAATTTTGAGCCAATGTGATTATTTATTAGTATTAGTTAATAAAAGATTAACTAATACTAACCCTTTTTCAGTATAGAGTTTTATTCTCATCTTTCCCCTGTGAGTTCCTGGTACTGCCTTCATGTTATGATTATGGCGCTTGGCTTGGTTAATCAGCAATTTTTCTGTTCTAAGTATGGTTCAGTATACTCTCGCTCAAAGTCCAGAAATTATGCTCACTGTTTCTGGAAAAGATTCAGCCAAAGCCCGTGATAAAGCCATGGATCAGCTGATGGAATTAATGGATGCTGGTAAATTACCCACAGAATTGGAGGAGGGGTTTGGCCCTCAACAATTAATTGAGGTGAAGCCACAGACAAATTTTTCTGTCAGTGGTGAGGACAGTATTACAGAAGCTGTTCAGATTTTGAATAATCTCGCCACACTCAAGCTGAAGGTGCAGGAATCACGCGCCGAAGCCCTAGAAATTCGTCACGCTGTTGATGTTTTGTTTTCAGATAATCCGGTAACTGAAGAGGAAATTAATCGCCTCAAGGAAGGTTTTAAAGTCCTAAAAAACTTTGCCCAGGCTAATTTACGCTACCAGGAAGCTAGAGCTAAAGCCGAACACGCGCGGCAAATTTTAGATCAAGCTTTAAAGTCCCCCTAACAATAAATAAAAAAATAAGGAGCAGATTAATCTACTCCTTATTTACTGGGGCGCTAGGATTCGAACCTAGGGATGGCGGGACCAAAACCCGCTGCCTTACCGCTTGGCTACGCCCCAATGATTCACACTATGACAATATAGCAGCCTAACCAGGGGTAATGTCAAGTACCTTGACGAGAAATTTCCGAAAAATTTCCCCCTCTAAATTTTTTTGATTTACCAGTTGCAAATTCAGTTAAATAGGATATAATAGTAAAGTTGAAACCAAGGGCGGGTGGCGAAACTGGTAGACGCACCACACTCAAAATGTGGCGGCCTTGCGGTCATAGGAGTTCGATTCTCCTCCTGCCCATTAATTACAAAGTCAGTTAAACAGATACAACGTCTAAAATTATGCCTTAGATCAACTATACGTAAAACATATGGTAGCTTGGTAATTACTGTATCAAATATTGTTTTACCCCCACCCTCACCATTCCCTTGTGAAGGGAATGGGACTTGATTTTTTTGCTTCCCCTAATCCCTAATCCCTAATCCCTAATCCCTGTTCCCCTCTGTAACTGTGACGCTAACCAAGCAATTCTCCCCCCTTCCCGGTTGCGTCCCAATTCCCTGATTACTTCATAACCCTGTGGTGTAAAGTCTGGATAGTTCATTGTTTAGTAACAGCAAATAACTGTGATTAATGTAACACTTATAAACCATCTTTAAACACCCTTGGCGAACCTTGGCGTTAAAAAAACCCACCTCAAAAACCTAGGGTGCAATCAAATGCTCCTCAGACCGGCGATATTGAGCAATTAACCGGCGGCGTTGAATGGGTGGATAGAGCAGCATAGTTACAAAGGGTAAACCCGTAGCTAATAGGGCTAATAAAATGTAGGGGTGAAGCGTTCCCACTGCTACCGCAATACCGCTGCTGATTCCTAATCCGGCGGTGAATAGTCCCAACTTCTTACCGCCAAATTCAATCACAGCTGCAATCCCAGCCCCAATCCCAGCCCCAATCCCAACAATCCCAATCCCAACAATCCCAAACCCAATCCCAACCTTAATCACACCCCCAATCCCAGCCTCAACCCCAGCCGCAATCCCAGCCGCAATCCCAATCACAATCCCAGCCGCAATCCCAGCCGCAATCCGAGCATCAAACCCAGCCGCAATCAGAGGAACAAATACATAACCTGCATAAGTTAACCCAGTAAAACTTAACAACGAACCCACCAACCCCAAATAAGGAACCGATCGCCGTTCAATAGGTAAAGGCGCTGTTTTTACCCGCACAGTTAAACTGTGAACCTCCACATCAGCATTACTCCGTAACCACAACCGACGCTCATACAACTTGTCCGCCATTAACTTACTAGTATCTACCCAGACATCACAGTTAATCTCATTACCCTTAAACTCCCTCGGTGATACCACAATCCAACTGTGAGAGTCGGGAGTATGGGGCGGGTCTTGGGTATGGGGTGCAACTTCCCACTTACCCTCTAACAAAGTCTCCGACATAGTGTTAACCACTTGTATCGGTTGTTTTAACCTTTCCCCGATGCGAGTAGCTCTAAACTCCAACACCAATGTACTCAACTTCACTTCTGGTACACGCACCACATCCAAGGGTGTCAACGCCTGTAAAGCCGTTTGAGCATCTGCAAACCGTTCTTTCAGCCGTGGTTTAACCATCAACTCCAACCACCCCAGAAACCGGGGACTTAACCGGGGTAATAAATCACGGAAATGAATTACATAGGGGTCATCTTCATCTGTCAAATCTTGTATCTGCGTTGACTTTTTCCCGGTGAGTAAACAAATCAACGTAGCACCTAACCCATATAAATCAGAACCCTCCGTGGGTTTACGTAATTGCTCCGGGGGGATAAAACCCGGCGTACCTTGGAACACACTACTAGCCGCCACCTCTTGACTACCAATGCGACTCATGCCAAAGTCAATCAGATACACATTCAATTGGTCATCTACTAAGATATTTTCCGGTTTCACATCTCGATGAATTACCGGAGGTATGCGATTTTGTAAATATACTAATATTTCTAAAACTTTAACTGCTATGTGTTTAATTTCCTCCGGGTCAAAACTGCGCCCGATGGCTAAACTCTCGGCGTTTTTATACTCTTGAACTAAACAAAAGCCGTCATCTGTTGCAAATGCGCCCAAATATTCAGGAATACCGGGGTGTTTCAGTCCCCTTAACACTTGAATTTCCCGCTCATGTTCCTTATATGCTGACCAACTAGAACCAGTCTGAGCAAAACAGAACTGTTTAATTACTACCTGTTGACCTGTCTGTAACTGTGACGCTAACCAAGCAATTCTCCCCCCTTCCCGGTTGCGTCCCAGTTCCCTGATTACTTCATAACCCCGTGGCGTAAAGTCTGGATAGTTCATTATTTAGTAGCAGCAAATAACTGTGATTAATGTAACACAAATTATAAACCATCTCTAAACACCCTTTGCGAACCTTTGCGCCACCTTTGCGAACCTTTGCGTTAAAAAAACCAAAAACAGAATATCTACCCTTAGATAGATGACAATGGTTTTTGTGGGATGATTGAATAACCTAATAGCAGATTTTGGGATGAGGGGTAATAGCCATGAACTTACAAGAAACCCAATTACAAATTGCTCAATTGCAGCAACAAATGACCTTAACCCTGGATAATCCCCCATCAGTCAAGTTACAAGTTAAGAATATTAACTTTATCCAGAAACAATTAAGAGCAATTAAAAAAGAGCTAAACTTAGCCATTAAAGAAATCAACCAACAAGCTAGCCAAGCACTCCCAGACAGTATGATCTCATTGGGACTAGATTTATTTGGTCAACGTAAGTTTGCTGGTCAAGTCCGACAAAGTACCAGGAGAGCCATTCAGTCAGAGAAAATCAACTTAAGACAACCTTATATGGAGGTGAAAGATTATATAGACCAAGTGTTATTAGAGGGGGATAAACTGAAATTACAAGCAGAACAATATTTACTGTAGTAGTCCCCTCCCCTTGACAAGGAGAGGGTTGGGGTCAGGTTGATTCACCATCCCCAAGTACCCGGACTACCCTTAAAAGGTCCGACAATATCATGGGTCACCCAACCACCGTAAAAATTACCTGGTTGTGGTTGTACTCTTTCCCCATCCACATAGCAAGCATCCATGAGATGGGCATAGAATGCTACATAATACTTAATAGAGGCAAAATTAGCTGTAGGGTGCGGATAGAACCAAGCCGCATTATGTACTTGTTTATCACCCACGCGGATAGTATAGTAACTAGCGATACCTTTCCACTCACAAAAACTAGATTTTGGCATCAGTATTAAGTATTCCATTTTGATATCCCCTGGGGGAATATAGTAAGTTGGTGGATGACTAGTTTCTAAAACCCGCTTGGCGCTGTGGGTGTCCACAATGACGACATCATTAAAAATGATTTGAATATGTTTGTTTGTGTCTTCTAGACGAGGGGGACGGGGGTAGTCCCAAACTGATTCTTGTCCGGGACTGGGGTTAATGGGTTGAGGAGACACCATGATTAATAAACATTAAAATCCCATTTTAAACAACGAACTACCCAAAAGCCAAGGATTCACACTTAGAGGATGTTTGATAAGTTTTCAACAGGTAATTTTTATTTTAGGGAACAGGGAACAGGGAACAGGGAACAGGGAATGGGGAACCGAAACAATCAAATCCAGTCCCCTCCCCTTACAAGGGGAGGGTTAGGGTGGGGTCAAACAATACAAACATCCTCTTACACAGGGATAGTAAAGCACGCCGAAGCAGTCGAGAGTTTATTTTTTAACTGGCAAATCTGGAGTATGATTAACCATGGTTAAGTATTGATTGCGAGTTCCATCTAAACGGTAGTGATCGCAAATTTGGCAAAGTTTTAAAATATCTAGTTTACCGAAGGATTTTTGATGCTCAATTTTGTTGTCGTTTCGCCACCGCCAAAAAGTTGTTCTATCAATGCGCCGATTTCTGTCAGGCCATCTTCGCTGGGATAAAAACTCGATTAATTCCCCCTCGTCAACGGAATAATTTTCTGGTAACTTCATGAATTTTGCTTTTAATTCCATGAGGGGTATAAGTGGATCTAGATTCGATAGTTTCATCCCAGCACGCTCTTAGGGTTTCATCTTAGTCCAATGATGTGGAAGGATTTATGCACCAAAGTATTCTATGGTTAAATTGCACTGTAACACGGTGAGTTGAATAGCTATGGACACCATGAAGTGATTTAGTCAATATATATTTGTATTTTTCTTGACTGTCCTACCTCAACTTTGCTAGATAAATAATAGAGATTTATATTATTTCTCTACAGAGAATAAACTGATTAATATGCAAGTGCAACCCATATGCAACAACTTGACTATTAAGTGTTGGTGAAGATGTGAATAATATGAGTTGTAGAATTATTCAGGCAATCTTATGATTATATCAAAATAGCCGCGCGATCGCCTGTGTTGACCAACCGCAACAATTGGATCTATCTAGAAATGTATTCTTAAGTCAATCTCTGCATAATTCGCCGAGCTAGAATAGAGCGATCGCTTCATCTGAGTTAGGGGATGTTTGTCAAGTCATGATTAGTGTATCAAATATTGTTTTACCCCCACCCTCCCCATTTTCTTCACAAGGGAATGGGACTTGATTTTGTTTCTTCCGGTGTGTTCTCTAATCCCTGTTCCCTGTTCCCTGTTCCCTAAGATAAAAATTACCTGTGGAAAACTTATCAAACAACCTCTTAGGTATAAAAGGGCGGTATCGAGGACTACCCCGCAAGATTTATCATCATGCTGACTGTAGCTTTTGTAACGATTTATCTTAATCTAATTAATATAGCAATCCTAAATGATTCATGAACAATTTCTGTTCGGTGTGTTCCCTGTTCCCTGTTCCCTTTCCTCACTCATAATTTCTCAAGTCAAATAGGATGACTATATTAATTTGACAGGAAAATTCACCGGTTAATTCTAGATAAAGTATCAGGAAAAACATAAAAAATAAATTTATTTGTCTAGAATGTGATTTATATAAAAAATCTGTAAATTATTCCGGATAAATATTTCTATTCTTGAGGCCTGATTTAACAGGTGAATATTAATTAAATCTGGAAAATATTAGTTAATAAGGTTTAGTTACAAAGTCTTGTAGGCACATATTTTTAGTCAGGGGTTAGGGATGTGCGCAAGATTGGAGATATTTGCTATGGTTTTGCTGGTTTCAGATACTCTCAAAACTGAGAACCAATTGTAAATAAAAACAAGAAGTAAATCTAGTCTGAATTGTCGTTCCGGTTGAGGGTTTAAGTTAACTTATGAAACTGCGGTTATTTGAGCGAGAACACCTAAAAGTTAAAAGAAGACTGACTATAGCTGTGGTGAGTATATTAAGTGGAATTACTACTATATCTTGTAGTCAAGATAGAGAGGTATTGATAACAGAAATAGGTCTTAGTCCTCCTAACAGCCGGACAGTGCAAACATCCTCAGCGGGAAATCTCTATGTTGAGGGTAAAAATAAACACCTAAGAGGTGATTTGCAAGGGGCGATCGCTATTTATGACCAAGTTATTGATCAAGACCCAGACTATGCTCAGGTCTATAAAAGCCGGGGACTGGCTTACTTTGACCTGGGAGACAAGCAAAGGGCGATCGCAGATTACAATCAAGCCATTAATCTGGCTCCTGACGATGGCGAAGCCTATAATTATCGGGGAAATGGCCTAGCTTCCCTAGGAGACTACCAACGGGCGATCGCAGACTATAACGAAGCCATTCGGGTTTCCCCCCGCTATGCCGAAGCCTATAATAATCGGGGAAATGCCCGCGCCGCTCAGGGGGACAATGCAGGGGCCATAGATGACTTCAACCAAGCCATTAGCCTAGATTCTCGCTCTGTCATGGCTTACAATAATCGAGGCAATGCTCGGGCAGCCCAGGGAGACAGACAAGGTGCCATTGGGGATTATAATCAAGCCATTCGCCTCAATTCTTCTTTTGCCCCCGCCTACAATAACCGTGGTAATGCCCGCGCTGCAGAGGGAGACAGAGAAGGGGCGCTGCAAGACCTACAACAAGCTGCCTCTATTTTTCAACAACAAAATAATAATGAATTATATCAACAAGTCATGAACAATATTCGCGAGATTAGGTAGCAATCATTGTGATTAATCCCCTCAATTGGGGATTGGAGACTAACTATACCCACAAGGGGATACAGTGGGGAAATGGCGCTCCCAAATTTATTTACTGAATAAAGATTCAAATTCCGCCTGTAAAGATTTGATCTCTGCCAGCCTAGCAACTAGTATATTTTCATTACCAGCATCTATTAAACGGACTTTCCAATAACGAATACTTTCGGCATTATTTAACCAAAACTTTACTACAGTCTCTCTGACCTGTTCAGTATTCCAACCCCATTTTATGGGTAATGGTTCTACAGATTCTAATAAAGCATCCAAAGTACATCTATGGGTGCTGAGATATTCTACACCGCCACTAATTGGTTTGTTTATGGTCTGTTGTTGATGTTTAAAAAACTCCCAAACAGGAGATACTCCTACAATATCAAAGGTGTATTTCATTCCATCTCTCCCCATATTTAATTAGTTGTGTAGAAAATCTTGACGCTGCTAATTAATTCTTGCATACAATCATCTACAGCCATCTAGAAAAAATATTTTCTTCGCCCATAATATGACAAGAATTACCTGGGAAAATTAGCACTCTAAGGCAGAGAGTGCTACTATGTTTTAGGTTCTTTATTGTATTATTAAATGAATTTGTGGATTATTTAAGAGGTAACCTGTATTTTTAATAATTTGTTAACAAATGCCGCGGGAGAGTTAGCGGCTTTAGCTGCTGCTGCTTTGTGGGCGATCGCCTCGGTGGTGTATGGCTTTGTGGGAAATCATATTCCGCCCCTGGGACTGAATTCACTCAAGGGGATAGTAGCGATCGCCTTGCTAATTTTCACCATCTTAGTAACTGGGGAATCCTTACCCACCTCCACCCCCACGCCGATTTTTTTACTGTGCTTGAGCGGAGTAATCGGTATTAGCTGGGGTGATACTGCTTTTATGGGGGCGCTCAATTATTTGGGACCACGTCGTGTGTTACTTATCGGTACCCTGTCCCCTCCCATCACGGCTATCCTGTCCATAATTTGGCTGGGTGAAAGTTTAAATATTAGAGCTTGGTGTGGAATTATAATTACTATTTTAGGAGTTGCTTGGGTAATCACAGAACCGCTTCCCAGTAGCAACAATCATCCCCCCACCCATCTATGGCGGGGGATCGGTTTGGGCTTATTAGCCGCCATCACCAATGCCATAGCTACAGTTATCGCTCGCGTAGCCTTTACTACTGGTAGTATATCATCTTTGTGGGCGGCTTTATTCCGCTTAAGTGCAGCCCAATTGATTCTCTTTGGCTGGCTGTGGTTCCCCAAAGGCCAGGCGCAAGCCTTACCCCATACCTCCTCTAAACCATCCTGGCGGGTCATTTTCGCCGCGTGCTTTGGGGCTTTTTGTGGTACTTATTTAGGTATTTGGCTACAACAAACAGCGATTAAATTCACAGCTGCGGGAATTGCTTCCACCTTATTACAGACCAGTCCCCTATTTGTTATCCCTATTGCTATATGCATTGGGGAAAAAGTGAGTTGGCGAGGGATGGCGGGGGTGATGATTGCCATCATTGGCATTGGATTGTTATTTTTTGACTAGCAGACCACCTTGGGACGGTGTGTACCGTTCTAAATCATCTTTTTGGTCGTAGCTTTGTACAGACGTTCCGCCAGAAGGTCTACAATAATTTAATGAATTTATAGTCATTTATGTACATTTGTAGTATAATATAACTATGAATGTACAATCATTAAATGAATGAAACTATCTGATTATGCAAAAAAGGTAGGGATAAGTTATAGAACTGCGTGGCGTTGGTACAAATCCGGCTTAATCACAGGTTATCAACAACCTACAGGAACCATAATTATTAATCTACCTGAAACCAACCAAAACCCTAACAAAGTTGTAGCTATCTACTGCCGTGTTTCTGATAATGGTTCAAAAGACAACTTAGAAAGACAAGCTGAAA